>CAVAII010000148.1:0-16040 GCA_963588535.1 Erysipelotrichaceae bacterium
GTTTTAGAATAATGAAAAAAGACATCCATCCAAAAAGTTATAGAATTTGTGCGTTTAAAGATATGTCAAACGAGCAAGTATTTTTAACTCGTTCGTGTGCAAATAGTAGAGAGACTATTAATATAGACGGAGTAGATTATCCATTAATCAAATTGGAAATCTCTAATACATCTCACCCTTTCTTTACAGGAAAAGTTAAGTTGGTGGATACAGCTGGTATGGTTGACAAGTACTTGTCTAAATACAAAAATCGTAAACCATTAGGCAATAATAAATAGTAACTCTGTTGCTATAAAGAGTAAGAGTACTTTTCCTTATCCATTTACGATATGAGGAAAGGTACTTTTTTGTATTTGCTTTGGATTAGAGAAAAAAGAATAGTTCAAAAGAAAAGTAAGAGAATGAGGATTATTACTAACGAGAAATAACCGAAAAACAAAAATTTAGAAAACAATGGAATACATATTATTTGACAGTAAGATTTGGGAGACACTTAGACCCTTGACTTATACTCGTCCTGTGTGCGATATTAGAGTTGGTATACTAACCATACAAGAGAAATGGAATCTTTGGTTAGGTGCTAAGACAAGTTACCAAACAGCCGACTATTTAAGAGAGAAATATCCAATGAATCTTAGTGAGGATATGATGTTTATAGACGGTAGCGTTATACCTAATGAGGACTTGGTTAAGGAGATTCTTTCCTTACAAGAGGACGAAAAGTTAGTTGACAAACAAAACGACTTTCTTATAGCCGCACGATGCTCAAAACGTGATTATAATCAGGCGAAAGAAATTCTTAATCAGTCGAAAGATTTGGATAAATGGACAAAAGAGAATTTTCTTTCGGCAGAAAAAATCGCTAAGTTAGGAGGTAAGTCAGTCGAGTACAAAGGACAATTGGATAGGATAACATCCTTTGTTAGTATCTTCAAAAAGAATGGCGAACAAATCAAACAAGACTATAAATTAATAACAAAAGGCAGAAAATCAGCCCCTTTAAATCCTACTAATAGATATTTAGGCGAGGATATCTTTATCGAGGAAGGTGCCAAAATAGATTTTGCTATCCTTAACGCAACAGATGGTCCTATATATATCGGAAAAGACTGTACGATAATGGATAACGCTGTTATTAGAGGACCTTTTGCAATGGGCGAACACTCGGTTATAAAGATGTCTGCAAAGATTTACGGACCTGTAACCTTAGGACCTTATTGCAAAGTAGGTGGCGAGGTATCGGACGTAGTATTTTTCGGCTATTCTAACAAAGCACATGACGGCTATTTCGGTGATAGTGTGATTGGTACATGGTGTAATGTTGGTGCCGATAGCAATACCTCTAACCTTAAGAATACCTACGATGAGATCAAGTTATGGAGTGAGGAACATTCTACTTTCGAACCTACTGGCGAGACCTTCGTTGGTACTATTATGGCTGATCATGTCAAGTGTGGCATAAATACAATGTTCAATACTGGTACTGTTATCGGCGTTGCAAGTAATGTCTTTGGTGCTGGTTATCAACGTAATTATATTCCTTCATTCGTTTGGGGTGGAACAAAAGGTATAAGACACGACTACGATGTCGAGAAGGCTATCGAGGTGGCTCAGGCAATGGAGAAAAGACGTAATATCACTATGAGTGAGGTAGATAAGAATATCCTAAGACATATATATAAGATAACAAGAGTACATTTGGATCATTAACCTAAAAGCCTTAGAATAAGAGGCAAACAACTAAAACAATCTAACAAAACAAGCCAAACATTAACAACTAAAAAAACGAAAGGGAAAAAATGAAAATAGAGCAAAGTGACGATATAATCAAACTTATTTCGGAAAAAGGAGAGGGAATGCCTTTATTGTCTACAATGAATAAAAACATTGAATTTGACCTAAATACAGTGCCTGAGAGCGTACCTTTGTTGCCTTTGAAAGGTAATGTTGTTTTCCCTGCTATCCTAATGCCTATTGTGGCAGGTCGTAACAAAAGTATCAAACTGCTCAAAGACGCTTATCGCAATAAGAAAATAATAGGTGTCCTTACTCAAAAGACTGATATAGACGAACCTAAACAAGAGGATTTGTATACTACGGGTACCTTTGCTCGTATTTCAGAGATTTTTACTTTGCAAGACGATAGTATTATGGCTGTTTTGCAGACTTTGGAGCGTTTCGATGTCAATCAGTTGTTCGAACAAGACGGCTATTGGTACTGCACTTGGAAGGCTAACCCTGATGGTTGTCGTAAACTTTCGAAGGACGCTAAAATGGTAGCCGATACCTTGCGAGATATGTTTGTTCGCTTGGTTAGTATGGTTAATAATGGTCCTAAGGGAATGATAATCGAAAAGAATATCAAGAACCCTTATTTTATGCTTAACTATATTGCTGCTCAATTGAATATAGATGTTGAGGATAAGCAAAAACTATTGGAATTGAACGATTTTAAGAAACGTAGCCAAAAGGTTATTGCCTATCTAAACGATGAGTTGCAACAACAAGAAATCAAGAAACAAATTCAACAAAAGGCTGCAAATGATATGAATAAGCAGCAAAGAGAATATTTCTTGCATCAACAACTCAAAAACATTCAAGACGAATTGGGAGGTAGTCCTTCGGAGCAGACTATCAAAGAGTTAAGGGACAAAGCAAAGAATAAAAAATGGAAGAAAGAAGTCCAGACAATCTTTGATAAAGAGGTTAAGAAATTGGAGAATATGCATCCTCAAAGCCCTGATTATTCTACGCAAATCAATTATATAGAGTTTATGTTGGATTTGCCTTGGGACGATGTTAGTGAGGATAATTATGATATAGACAAGGCAAGAAAATCTCTCGATGAAGACCATTACGGATTGGAGAAAGTTAAGGACAGAATCATTGAGCATCTGTCAGTTGTGAAGGTTAAGAAGGATTTAACGGCTCCTATAATTTGTTTGGTTGGTCCTGCTGGTGTGGGTAAGACTTCGCTCGGCAAGAGCATCGCAAAGGCAATGAAAAGAGAATACATCCGTGTGGCTCTCGGCGGTGTTAATGACGAAAGCGAGATAAGAGGACATCGTAGGACATATATCGGTGCTATGGCAGGTAGGATACTGAAATCTTTGTCAAGAGTTAAGCACGCTAACCCTGTCTTTGTCTTGGACGAGATAGACAAGATAATGAGTATGGGCGTTAATGGAGACCCTGCCGCTGCTATGTTAGAGGTCTTGGACCCTGAGCAGAATACTGCCTTCCATGATAATTATTTGGATATCGATTACGACCTTAGCAAGATAATGTTTGTAGCCACTGCTAATTCTCTGCAAAATGTTCATCCTGCGTTAGTTGATAGAATGGAGGTGATAAATATTTCGGGCTACATAGAGCAAGAAAAACTACAGATTGCTAAACAACATCTAATACCTAATAATATCAAAGCCAATGGCTTAAACAAACGTCAGTTTGCTCTTGACGATGAGACGATTTCTTACCTAATCAATAATTATACAAGGGAGTCGGGCGTAAGACAATTAGACAAAGTGATAGCCAAACTTGTTCGTAATAGAGTAGTGCAGATAGCGAGTGAAAAGCCTTATAATAAGAATGTTAAGATAGATGAATTGCAGTCTATTTTGGGTCTTCCTACCTCGTACCATGAAAATCGTTTGGAGGAGGATACTGTGGGCGTTGTTACTGGTTTGGCTTGGACGGAAGTAGGTGGTGAGATGCTTTTCGTAGAGGCTTCTTCTTGCAAAGGAAAAGGCAATATCAACCTAACGGGTAATCTTGGTAACGTAATGAAAGAGAGTGCTATATTAGCCTTTGAGTACATTAAATCTAACGCCAAACAATTTAAGATTAACGAGAATATTTTCGAGAAAATAGATATCAATATTCACTGCCCTGAGGGTGCTGTTCCAAAGGACGGTCCGTCTGCTGGTATTACTATCTTTACTGCTATTCTATCCGTTTTGACCAATAAAAAAGTCAAATACAACTTTGCTATGACAGGTGAGATAACTTTGCGTGGTAAGGTCTTACCTGTTGGAGGTATTAAGGAGAAAATCTTAGCAGCCAAACGAGGAGGTATAACAGATATCATCTTATCCAAACAGAATCAGAAAGATATAGAGGATATTGCGAGCAAATATTTGGAGGGATTAACCTTCCATTACATCAACACCGCCAAAGACCTAATCAAGTACGCATTTGCAAAATAATTAGATAATTACGTCTCGGAATAAAATCAGTAAAGAATAAAATATTATCAGTAATCGTTAGAATAAAATCAGTAAAGAATAATTTTTTATCAGTACTTATTTAGAATATTGTGCGTGATTTTTTAGGTTCTTTATTGGCGAACGACTACTAGCCTAAGATGTAGTTTTCGTTCGCCTTTGAAAGACGTCTTATTGAAAGGTAGAGGAATGGGGATAGGTCGGGTGAAGGGGGATTAAGACGGTAGAAAAATTTTCTGTAGTAGTAGATTTTTGCAAAAAAAAGTAGTTATTATTTTGTCAATTAGAAATAATGTTGTAATTTTGCAAACGGAATGGGGAGAGGGATACTTTTTAGAAGTTTCCCTTCTTTTGTATAAAAAACATATCGAAAAGACACATACATAAAAGAACATAACGGCTCCCTGATTATACATAAAAGTATGATTGATAAGAAGATAGTAGAAAATATAGTAAATAAGGACTTAGAAGGTAAGGAATTGTTTTTGGTAAGCGTAAAAGTAACCAAGAATAATGTTATAACTATCACAATAGATGGAGATAAGGGCGTGATGATTAGCGATTGCGTTAATGTCTCCAAATATGTTGAAAAGATGTTAGAGCAGGAGTGTGAGGAAAACTTCGAATTGAACGTAACTTCTTTTGGATTAGAGGAATATTTTAGTATGGAAAGACAATTCAAAAAGAATGTTAATCAAAACCTTGAGATAGTTCTTACGGACGGAAGCAAACAAAGTGGCAAATTAGTCTCGTTTGAGGACGGAAAAGTCGCTTTGCAAAGCAAGAAACAATCTTCGCCGACAATCTATAATATAGATGAGATTAGTAAGGCAAAAGTACTAATTAGTTTTAAAAAAGAGTAATAAAAAAAGCATAAAATAAGGATCGATAATGGAGAAACTTAGTTTAATAGATTCGTTTTCGGAATTTAAGGAACTTAAAGGTATAGACACAGAGACGCTTATGCGTATTTTGGAAGATGTCCTAAGAAGCCTTTTAGCCAAGAAATATGGTACGGATAAGAATTTTGATATAATTGTTAACCCAGATAAGGGAGATTTGGAGATATGGCGTTCAAGGACGATAGTAAATGACGAGGACTTAATAGATCCTAATGCAGAGATTGCTTTATCTGAGGCAATTAAGGTAGAGCCTGATTTCGAGGCAGGGGACGAATTTGCAGAGGAAATACATATTGCGGATTTTGGTCGTAGAGATATACTTTCTATTCGTCAGAACCTTATTGGTAAGATACAAGAGTATGAAAGAGCGAATATCTATACTAAGTACAAAGAGAAGATAGGTCAGATAGTTATAGCAGAGGTTTATCAGGTTTGGAAACGTGAGTTGTTGGCAAAGGACGAAGATGGTATAGAGTTGAATATGCCTAAGACAGAGCAGATACCGAGCGATTTCTTCCACAAAGGTGATACGGTTAAGGCAGTAGTCTTGAAAGTAGAGATGCGTAATGGTATTCCTAATATCACAATATCAAGAGTTTCGCCGATATTCTTAGAGAGATTGTTCGAGCAAGAAGTACCTGAGATATACGATGGTTTGATAACTATTCGCAATGCCGTGCGTCAGCCGGGCGAGAGAGCCAAGATAGCCGTTGAAAGTTATGACGATAGAATAGATCCAGTAGGTGCTTGCGTAGGTATGAAAGGTAGTCGTATACATGGTATCGTTCGTGAGTTGAAAAACGAGAACATAGACGTTATAGCATATACTCCTAATATGGATTTGTACATATCAAGAGCGTTGGCACCTGCAAAAGTATTGTCAGTAAATATTAATGAGGAGACCAAACGTGCAGATGTCTTTATGCAAGAGGATCAAGTTTCGTTGGCAATCGGTAAAGGTGGTTATAACATTAAGTTAGCGAGCAAACTAACGGGTTATGATATAGACGTATATCGTGAGACTGATATGAAATACGAAGATGATGTCGATTTGCAAGACTTTTCAGACGAGATAGATCAATGGATTATTGATACCTTAAAGGGTATTGGCTGTGATACAGCAAAAGATGTTTTGGCAATTAGTAAGGAAGATTTGGAACTTCGTACAGATTTGGAGACCGAGACGATAGATCATATAATAGAGGTGTTAAAGGCAGAGTTTGAGGACGATAACGACGAGAAATAATCCATTAATAGATAAACAAAACAAACAATAGTAATTAATTAAAGGAAATATATAGTAATGCCAGAAGAGAAGAAGTCTATAAGATTACAGAAAGCCGCAAAAGAATTTAATGTGGGTATAGCAAGAATAATTGAGTTCCTTACCAAAAAAGGAAAGAAGATAGAGAATAGTCCAAATGCAAGGCTGGACGAGGAATCCTACGGACTTCTATCGGCAGAGTTTCAAGACGAGAAACAAAAGAAAAATATAGCAGATAATCTCCAAATCTCGATTAGCAAGAAGAACGAGAATAATGATGTAGTTAATGATAAGGACGATAAGTCTAATAAGAAAGCAAGCAAGGGTAAGACTAAGCAAGCAAAGACTACTTCGGCTACAGATACAGAGGAGGCTAATAACGAGACGACTACCAAAACTCCAAGTACTACTACCGAGACTAACAACATAGGCGAGGTTTCCTCTGTAACAGAAGAGACGAACGAGGATACTACCGAGACAGTAGAACAAGAGAAACAAGAGGCTAAACAAGATATTTCCGAACAAGAAGCGAAATCAATTAAGGTTGGAGAACAACAGATAAATATTTTAGGTAAGATAGATTTATCATCCTTAGATACTAAGACTAAGTATGAGAAAAAGTCTAAGGATAAGAAAGAGGGAAAGAAAGAGAATAAAGATAAGAAGGTAAATAAGCAAGAGACTAATAATAAGGATAATAAGGAAGGTAAGAAGTTTAATAACGAGGTAGTTAAGAGCGAGAATAAGGAGAAAAAACAGGATAGAAAAGAGAATATCAAGCCTATTGCGTCTTCTGATAGTACTAAGATAAATACTAAGCAAGATACTAAGTTAGAGGAGAAAAAGACTGAGAAGGAAGATAATTTCATTCAAACTACTTACGTCAAACTTACAGGACCTAAACTAACGGGCGAGAAGGTAGATTTGTCTCAGTTTGCTTCACCTGAGAAAAAGAAAGATAACAAAGATAAAGATAAGAAAGATAGCAAGAAAGACGATGGCAAAAAGAAACGTAAGCGTATTAAGACTGCCGTTGGAATGGCTATCAATAAGGAGGCTAAGTTAGGTCTTGGAGATAAGAAAGATAAGAAAAAAGACAAGAACAAGAGAAGACATCATACCGAGATAGATAATACCGAGATAGAGGAGAAGATAAAAGAGACCTTGGCAAGATTGTCTCCATTGGGTAAGAGTAAGACTTCAAAACATAGAAGAGAGAAACGTCAGGAGGTAGCCGAGCAACATCAAATGGAGTTGTTAGAGGCTCAGGAACAGCAAAATATCCTAAAAGTTACGGAATTTGTTACCGCTAATGAGTTGGCTACAATGATGAATGTACCTGTAAATAAGATTATTGCTTCTTGTATGCAATTGGGTATGTTTGTCTCTATAAATCAACGATTAGACGCTGAGGCTATTCAACTTGTTGCCGATGAGTTTGGCTTTAGAGTAGAGTTTGTTTCGGCAGAAGTTGTCAACACTCTTGCAACCGAGGAAGAGGAAGATCGTCCAGAGGATTTGCAACCACGTTCTCCGATAGTTACCGTTATGGGACACGTTGACCATGGTAAGACTTCTTTGTTGGACTACATACGAAAGACTAATGTTATTGCCGGTGAGGCCGGTGGTATCACACAACATATTGGTGCGTACGAGGTTACATTGTCAGATAATAAGAAGATAACCTTCCTTGATACGCCGGGACACGAAGCATTTACGGCTATGCGTGCTCGTGGTGCCAAGATGACCGATATTGCTATTATAGTAATCGCTTGTGATGACCGTATAATGCCACAAACCGTTGAGGCTATCAACCACGCACAAGCAGCAGGCGTTCCTATTATATTTGCATTGAATAAGATAGACAAACCAGGAGCGGATCCTGAGAAAATCAAAGCAGAGTTGGCTAAGATGAACCTATTAGTAGAGGATTGGGGCGGTAAGATTCAATCACAAGAGATTAGTGCTAAGAAGGGAACCAACGTTGATTTGCTTTTGGAAAAAGTATTGTTAGAGGCTGAGATGTTAGACCTTAAAGGCAATCCTAACAAACGTGCAAAAGGTGTTATAATAGAGTCTTCTTTGGATAAAGGTAGAGGTTATGTGGCTAAGATATTAGTACAAGATGGTACTATACATCAAGGTGATTTCGTACTTGCAGGTGCCTCGTTTGGTAGAGTAAAAGCCATGTATAACGAACGTAACCAGTTGCTTAAATCAGCAGGACCTTCTGCTCCAGTATTGCTTTTGGGTTTGAATGGTGCACCACAGGCAGGCGATACGTTTAATGTTGTACCTAACGAGAAAGAAGCTAAGGACTTGGCTAATAAACGTCTTCAATTACAAAGAGAACAAGGACTTAGAACTCAAAAACATATAACCTTAGATGAGATAGGTCGTAGAATAGCGATAGGCGATTTCAAACAATTAGATTTGATTATTAAAGCCGATGTAGATGGTTCGGTAGAGGCATTATCAGATTCGTTGTTGAAGTTATCAACTCCTGAGGTTCAAGTAAATGTAATTCATAAATCTGTTGGTCAGATTACCGAGAGCGATGTCTTGTTGGCAACAGCATCTAACGCTATCATAATTGGTTTCCAAGTACGTCCATCATTGGGTGCAAGGAAGTTAGCAGAGCAAGAACAGATTGATATACGTTTGTATTCTATTATATATGACGCAATTAACGAGTTGAAGGACGCTATCGAGGGTATGTTGTCGCCTGAGATAAAAGAAAAAGTAGTTGCCAACTTGGAGGTAAGAGAGACGTTCAAGATCTCGAAGGTAGGTACTATTGCAGGTTGTATGTGTTTGGACGGTAAGTTGAATAAGAATACTAACATACGTATAATTCGTGATGGTATAGTAGTTTACACGGGTGCGTTGGCATCGTTGAAACGTTTCAAAGACGAGGTCAAAGAAGTTGTTTCTGGACAAGATTGCGGTTTGGGATTAGAGAACTTCAATGATATCAAAGTCGGAGATATAGTAGAGGGTTACGAAAAGATAGAGATTAAACGTACTCTTAAATAAAACATAATGGCTGGCCTCTTAGTTCAACGGATAGAACGGAAGTTTCCTAAACTTTAAATGAGGGTTCGATTCCCCCAGGGGCTACGATTTTTTTAAATCGATAGGACTGCACTGACTTCTTTTTTATGGAGTCGGTGCTTTTTTCTAGTCTGTTATTCTACCAAAAATAAAACGACAGACTATCAAAATAAAGTGGCAGATTATTCTAATAAAGTGTCAATTCATTTGGATAAAGTGGCAGATTATTTTCATAAAGTGGCAGATTATTAGAGTGCAGATATTATGTAAGTTAGTGGACTAACATAAACATATCTTTAACTACATGATGCTTGTTTTTGCGGTTGCGGTCATAGTATTCTACCAAATAGACGTAGGCTCCTTGTTGAACAAACTCACCCTTGTATTTGCCGTCCCAGCCTTGCGTAATATCATCGGTCTCCCATAGCAATGTACCCTGACGGTCGAATATCTTAAAGGAAACAAGTACAACGTCTTCTGTCTGAGGGATAGCGTAGTAACGATTGTTATTATTGTCTCTCGGAGTGAAAGCATTAGCCATCCATAGTTTTGCTTCTTTATCCAATTCAAGATTAAGCGTTACGATACTATCACAGCCTTGTGAGGTTAGCAAATATTGCGTGTAGATGCCTTCAAGTTGCTCATGGAAATTGTATTTTTGATAGTTATCGCCGTCTTTTATAGTGTCGTAAATAGTATCATTATAAGAAGGATAAACAGTTAGAAGTAAATAAACTATACTATCGCAACCGAGATAAGTTTGTAACCTACGGACATATTCACCGCTTTCAGTCTCGGAGAAATTGTTTTCAGAATATCTCTCACCTTGACAAATCTCGCTTCTAATAGTGTCATGCTTGCTTTCGTTGGTTAGTAAATGCAAAGTAATTATACTATCGCAACCGAGGTAAGTTTGACCACTATGAATGTAATAACCGTCCTTATCGTTAGAGAAACCATAGTCGGTGTAGGTCTCACCTTTGCAGATAATGGCTTCGATAGTGTCGTTATACGAATCATTTACAGTTAGATTAAGGATTCGTACGCTGTCGCAACCCTCAGTAGTGGTGAATAAATGTTCGTATCTACCTGCTTCGGTTAGATTGTAATCATCGAAAGGATAAGTATCGCCATAGCATATAACAGCCTCTGTGCTATCTATATATGGATTATTAACGGTTAGAAGCAAAGTAACTATACTATCGCAACCCAGTGAGGTCTGCAAATTCCTAACGTATTCGCCACTTTCGGTAGCGGAGAAATTATTCTCGTTATAAATCTCGCCTTTACAAATCTTTGCTTGGATAGTATCGTGCTTAGTTTCATTTACTTGTAGATGTAATATGGTTATACTATCACAGCCTAAGAAGGTTTGATTGCTGTGCGTGTAATAACCATTCTTGTCTGCCGAGAAACCAAAGTTAGTATACATATCTCCTTGGCAAATAGTGGCTTCAATAGTATCGTTATAAGAAGGTTTAACGTGTAGATTAAGGATTCTTAGACTATCGCAACCGCCGACAGTAGAGAATAGATGTTCGTATCTACCCATCTCACTCTCTGAGAAACCATTCGAGGTATATGTTTCGCCGTTGCAGATAGTTGCGTCTATGCTATCAACGAATGGGTCGTTAATGGTTAGATACAAAGTTACGATACTGTCGCAACCGCCGATAGTCGAAAGAGTATCAATATATTGCCCCGTGTAATTAAGCACTCTATCACCAAAATAGAAGTCTAAGCCACGGCAAATAGTTGTGTCGAAAGTAATATTATAAGAAGGTTTTGGCCATAAGAACAAAGTACGAACACTATCGCAACCCCAATAAGTAGGGATAGTATCTTTGTAGATACCAGGAGCGGTGCAGATAAAGCCGTCTTTGTTGTACTCGCTACTTAAACAAATAGAGTCGTTAATACTAATTTCGTAGTTGTCATGGACAGTGAGGTTGATAGTTTTGATACTATCGCAGCCGTAATAAGACATTATAGTATCTTTATAAACACCTGAGGTATTTAGATCGAAAGCATATCCCCCCAAAGTATAAGTCTCTCCTTTACAGATATGTGCAAAGATAGTTGTGTCATGTGTAGGACGTACGTATAAATCTAATATAAATATACTATCGCAGCCGTCTTTGGTGGTAAAGGCACTAATTATCTTGGTCGTATCTTGCGTTACATAATACAATTCATAACCATGGTCGTTGTAGTGTCCGCCTTCGCAAATCTCTTTCGTAATGTGAATAGAATAAGAAGGATATACCCACAAGGCAAGAACAACAGAACTATCGCAACCCCATGAAGACTGCAAGTGTTGAGAGAAATAGTTAAGGGTATCAAAAACGTATTGACTAGTATCTATTTGGAAATTGTACAGAGTATAAGCAAGGTTGCCACAGACAGTGTCGTAGATAGTGTCATTATAGGTAGGGTGAATAGTAAGATCAACATTTATTATACTATCGCAACCCAAAAGACTTTGGAGGGTATCTCTATAAAAACCAGTTTCGGATAATATCTTGTTATGGAAAGTGTATGTCTCGTTAGGGCAGAGGTCTATCTTGATTGTATCATTGAAGTCCATTACTTTTAATTCCAAATGCACAATACTATCGCAACCCCAAATAGATTGTAATTCTTGTAGATAAAAGCCTTCTTGGCTAACGTTGAAGTTATTAAGGGTGTAAGAAGCACCATAACAAATGCTGTCTATAATAGTAGTGTCGTAGTTTGGATGAACATTGAGTTGGAGATGTACAACAGAGTCGCAACCATAGATACTTTGTAGAGTATCAGTATAATAACCAGCACTATCCAAAAGATGAGTATTGAATTGATAAGTATCACCGAAGCAGATATTTTGCGTAATAGTGGTATCGAAAATAGGGTGAATAGTAAGGTTAAGGCGGATAATACTATCGCAACCATGCTGTGTGATAGAGTCTTTTTTGAAAGTTAGGTTTCTATCCGTTAAGATACTTTCGTAGTCGGTAGTGTTTATGTAGAAATTGTTTTCTGAATAGATTTCTCCGTAACATAACTCGGTCGTTATCGTAGTGTCAAAGGTAGGATTAACAACTAAGTATAAATAAATAGTAGAGTCGGCACCGTGGATATTCTTTTTGTGCTGAATAAATGTGCCTGTTGTGTTCTCGTTAAAGTTATTATCTGTATAAGATTCTCCTTGACAAAGAGTGTCGTAGAAAATAGTCGTATCATTAGCCCAAATGTGAACATTTAAGGTAACAATACTATCGCAACCACCACTAAGAGTTTGAACTTTTTGAATAATAGTCGTATCTGTATTGGTAGATATGTTTTTGGTATCCAAATTAAAGCCATTTAGAGTATAGGTCTGTCCTTGCAAAAGAATAGTATCAAAATTAGTAGCCTTAGTAGGATAGACATAAAGTTTTAGGCGAACAATACTATCGCAACCATTAATAGTTGTTAGTTCCTTTATTGCCATAATACTATCAATAGTAGTAGGATTCTGCACACTATCAGTAGTAAGGATATTAAAATTATTCTCATTATACAGACTACCCCAACAAATACTCTCCGTTATCGTAGTGTCAAAGGTAGGATTAACAACTAAGTATAAATAAATAGTAGAGTCGGCACCGTGGATATTCTTTTTGTGCTGAATAAATGTGCCTGTTGTGTTCTCGTTAAAGTTATTATCTGTATAAGATTCTCCTTGACAAAGAGTGTCGTAGAAAATAGTCGTATCATTAGCCCAAATGTGAACATTTAAGGTAACAATACTATCGCAACCACCACTAAGAGTTTGAACTTTTTGAATAATAGTCGTATCTGTATTGGTAGATATGTTTTTGGTATCCAAATTAAAGCCATTTAGAGTATAGGTCTGTCCTTGCAAAAGAATAGTATCAAAATTAGTAGCCTTAGTAGGATAGACATAAAGTTTTAGGCGAACAATACTATCGCAACCATTAATAGTTGTTAGTTCCTTTATTGCCATAATACTATCAATAGTAGTAGGATTCTGCACACTATCAGTAGTAAGGATATTAAAATTATTCTCATTATACAGACTACCCCAACAAATACTCTCCGTTATCGTAGTGTCAAAGGTAGGATTAACTCTAAGATTCAGACGTACAATACTATCGCAACCGAGAATAGAGGTTAGTTTAAGACTATCCCTTACATAAAAAGAAGTATTCCTCTTGGTGCTATCATTAGTATTGACGATAAAACCATGATCGTTATACACCTCGCCATAGCAAATATTCTCGTTTATAGTAGTATATGGAATGCTATTAATGGTTAGTTGTAGGGTTATGGTGCTATCACAATTATTTATAGTATGAAGGTTCTCTGTTTTGAAAGTGAATATACCAGCACCTTTGTCTGTGCCTACGATATCGAAGTTATTGTCTTTATAACTGTCGTCTAAACAGATAGAACGATAGATAATAGTATCGTATTTAGGGTTAATCAAAAGGTCTAATTTGATGATACTATCGCAACCATAGATGGTAGTCTTGTAGAGCGTGTCTCGATAGTGAATAGTGTTATAATTAGAATTATAGCCCGCTATCTTGTAATCGTTAGTGTCGATATTAAAGCCATTAGACTTATAAGTCTGTCCATAACAAATAGTTTCAAAGATAGAAGTGTCGTAAGTAGGGGCAATGGTAAGGGTTAAAGTCGTAATACTATCGCAGCCGAGAATAGATATATCAGAGTTGGTGTCTTTAATTGTAGTGTACTTATTAGCATAATCCAAAGAATTGATATTAAAGCCGTTTGTGTTATAAGTCTCGCCGTAACAGATTTTCGCCGTAAAGTTTTTGTACTTCTTATTTAAGATAGTTAAACGAAGGGTCGTAGTACTATCGCAGTCAAGATAAGTAAGATTGTTATTTGTTTTTTGTATCGTCTTTGTGGCGGTAGTAAAAGATATGGTATCGGTGTTGATTTTGAAGTTATTTGTATCGTATGTATTACCCCAACAAATTGTATCATAGATAACTATATTCTTTGTTGGATAAATAGTTAAGGATAATCGTATAGTACTATCGCATTTATGATTTGTCTTTAGATATTGTATTCTCTCGGTAGTTTGATAAGAATTATTTATTCCACTTTTTGAGATATTAAAACCTGATTTCTTGTAAGGTAATTCGCTATAACAGATAGTATCATAGATCATTGTATCATAGACAGGATAAACTTTGATATGAATGTTATGGATATCCTTACAGCCTTTCTCTGTTGTGTAAGTCTGAGTCTCATAAAAATCACCAACAGTTAAATTGCCTTCTCCGTATTTGGTGTATGTGGTACTATACGAATTTGTACCTGGGTTGTAATATTTAACCCTCCACATAACAGTATCGCTCAAACAAATCTCTCTATGTGTGGTAGTGTTCAAGGTGTCATTGAAGGTTACTTTGTATTTTACTATACTGTCGCAACCATTTATATTCATAAGGGTATCGGCGTAAGTGCCAGAAGTATAGTATAGTCTTCCAGAGGTTAGCGTGGTGCCGTCATTATCTTTTGTGTATGGTGCGTCCATAGACCATGTGCCGCCCTTACAAGCGTCTATCGATATGTTAGTGGTAGATGTAGGGAGAATGGTAAGTTCTAATCTTACGATACTATCACAATAATTGATTTTTGTATGCGAATTGATATTCGTTTTGTATGTGTAGTATTGGTTTTGTACTTTGTATGTGGGGATATTAAAACCATTCTTTGTGTAAGGTAGTTCGTTATAGCAGATAGTGTCGTAGATAGTTGTGTCGTAAGTAGGATAGACAACTAAATTTAAGTATTTATTAGTTACGCAACCCATAGGGGAGGTTAGAGTAGTATCGCTATAAAAGCCTGTGCTATCATACTGTTTGGAAATATGTTTATAATAATTACCCCATTGATTCTGGGTAGAATAATAATCGTTAGGTGTCTTACTATAACCATTATATTGCCAAGTATATGTCTCTCCCTTACAGATAGAAGCATAAGTTGTATCATAAATATCGCCCACTATTTTGATATGGTAATTAGTCTTTACGCTGTTACAACCTTGTTTGTAGGCAGTGTAAGTTGTAGTATTACCTGTTATATTGGTATCAGCTACAAGTTTTTTATTTGTATTATCATCATAATATTGTCCGACAGGCGTATCTTCCATATCAAACCAGAAAAATAAAGCCTGCCCTTTATTATAATCAGAACCAAAGCAAACAGAATCTGTAACAGTGGTAATTAACTCAGTTGTTTTCCCTATATGCAAAACAGTAATACTATCACATCCGTATGTTGTAGTATTAGAATCAGTTAATGTTATAGGAATTTGACCGCTATAAGAAAATCCATTTGCATTATAAGTAACAGTATTATCATTACAGACATAATAATAAAATTCTCTTCGCTTTGTCTTATTTATATGTAAGAAAAGTTGATATTCTATTTGACAAGCATTTTCCTGATCTGAAATTGTTTCAGATTTGTAGATATCATCATAAGAATCATAATCTACTTCATTTAAAGAAAAAATTGTAGCGTTGCGTTGTTGATCTACGAATAAATAAGGTTGATTAGAACAGATAGTAT
>CAVAII010000149.1:0-4339 GCA_963588535.1 Erysipelotrichaceae bacterium
AGAATAATATCAGACTTTATCAGAATAATATCAGACTTTATCAGAATAATATCAGACTTTATCAGAATAATATCAGACTTTATCAGAATAATATCAGACTTTATCAGAATAATATCAGACTTTATCAGAATAATATCAGACTTTATCAGAATAATATCAGACTTTATCAGAATAATATCAGTAAAGAATCTAACGATTACTGATAATAATCTACTGAATACTGAAAAGAATTTTATGATTACTATAAACGATTAAATAACTACAATAATCAAACTAATGATCGCCATAAACAATTCGATCATTACAATACAAAAGTAGTGATATTCAGTAAGTAAAGAAAGAAAAGGAAAGTTTCCGTCTCCTTTCTTAGAAAACTTTCCTTCTTTTCTATTTATTAGATTACTCTTCCCAAGCAATTACAAGATTTCTGTCGCCGTAAGCGTCATCAACCTTACCACATGCTGGCCAATATTTATCATTGTATGGCAAAGGAAAAGCAGCCTCTTGTCTTGTATAAGGAAGTGTCCAATCGTTAGCACAAACTACCTGCATAGTATGAGGAGCGTTCATAACAACGTTGTTACCTTTTTCTGCCTTACCATCTTCTATGTCTTTGATTTCTTTTCTTATCTGAATCAAAGCATCACACAAACGATCTAATTCGCTTAGTGGCTCACTCTCTGTTGGTTCTATCATCAAAGTACCATGTACTGGGAAAGCAACAGTAGGAGCGTGGAAACCATAATCCATCAAACGTTTAGCAACATCACCGCATTGAACGTCAGAGGTTAAAGAGAATTGGTTACAATCCAAAATAAACTCATGACCGCACATACCTGTTGCACCAGTATAAACTATGTTATAGTACTTAGATAATCTAACTCTCATATAGTTAGCATTTAGGATAGCGTACTTAGTAGCCATTTGCAAACCGTCTCTACCTAACATCTTTAGATAACCATACGTTATAGGCAATAGCATAGCCGATCCGAAACCTGTAGCAGATACTGCAGAACCTTCTTTACCGCCTGATTGCATTATAGTATGTTTTGGAAGATAATCAACAAGTGCCTTAGAGCATGCAATAGGACCAACACCAGGACCACCACCGCCGTGAGGCATTGCAAATGTCTTGTGAAGATTTAAGTGGCATACGTCAGCACCCATATATCCTGGACTTGTCAAACCAACTTGTCCGTTCATATTAGCACCGTCCATATAAACCAAACCACCGTTTTGGTGAATAATATTAATGATATCCAAAATTCTCTCTTCGAAAACTCCGTGAGTAGAAGGATATGTTATCATCAAACAAGACAATCTGTCTTTGTATTGTTCTGCCTTTTGTTTCAAATCCTCAACGTCTATCTCACCATTAGAAGTAGATTTAACAACTACTACCTCTAAACCAGCCATTGCAGCAGATGCAGGGTTAGTACCGTGAGCCGATGCAGGTATTAAGCAAACTGTTCTATCTGCCATACCATTTGATCTTTGATAGTTACGGATTGTGGTTAAGCCTGCGTATTCTCCTGCAGCACCTGAATTAGGTTGGAAACTAACCTTAGCAAAGCCTGTTATTTCGCAAAGAATGCTATCCAAATTGTTAATCAATTCCATATAGCCTTCTACTTGTTCAGCAGGGACAAATGGATGTATGGAAGTAAACTCAGGCCAAGTGAATGGTATCATCTCCATTGCTGCGTTTAGTTTCATAGTACAAGATCCTAATGGTATCATTGCACGGTTCAAAGACAAATCTTTAACCTCTAATTTCTTCAAATAACGCATCATCTCTGTCTCTGAGTGATATAAAGAGAATACTTTTTGAGTCAAATACGCACTTTTTCTCTTCATTTCGCCCTTTATAACATCAGATTTTAAGACTTCATTAACCTTAGTTATGCTCTTACCACTTACAGTTGCGAATACCTCTAAGATTTCATTAACATCGTCCAAAGAAGTAGTCTCATCTAAGGCAATAGATATAGTATTGTCAGAAACAAGATTGAAGTTCATCTCATGCTTTAATGCCTCTGTCAAAACGTCTTTTGCCTTTACAGGAGTAGAGAATAACAATGTATCGAAATAAACTTTGTTCAATTGTTTGAAACCATACAAAGTAGCATTAGTAGCAAGAGTAAAGGCAAGATTATGAATATCTTCTGCTATGGCTTTAATACCCTCTGGTCCGTGATAAGCAGCGTACTCGCCAGATACGATAGCCATCAAAGCAGTTGCAGTACAGATGTTAGAAGTTGCTTTATCTCTCTTTATATGTTGCTCTCTTGTCTGCAAAGCAAGACGGAAGCATTTATTACCTTGTTTATCTAATGTTTGACCTATTATTCTACCTGGAATATTTCTTTTGAACTCCTCAGTACAAGCCATAAATGCTGCGTTAGGTCCACCAAATCCCATAGGATTACCAAATCTCTGTGCAGTACCTGTAACAGCGTCAGCACCCAATTCACCTGGTGCAGTAAGCAATGCCAAAGATAACAAATCAACACTTACATCTACCTTAACACCAACGCTATGTGCAGCATCAATAAAGCATTTGTAGTCTTTTACTTCACCAAAACGATCAGGATATTGAATAATGCAACCAAAATAAGTATTATCCAATTTAACAGTCTCTGCATTGCCGATAACCAACTCTATATTACGAGGCAAAGCACGAGTCTTTATTACGTCAATACATTGAGGGAATAGATTCTCATCAACAAAGAACTTGTTAATATTGTCTTTTACTTGTTGTCTTGTGCGAGAATGATAGAACATTAACATAGCCTCTGCATCTGCTGTTGCTTGATCTAATAACGAACAGTTAGCCAAAGGCATTGCTGTCATAGAAGAGATAAGTGTTTGGTAAGTAAATAAGGCTTCCAAACGACCTTGTGAAATCTCTGCTTGATAAGGAGTGTATGAAGTGTACCAACCTGGATTTTCTAATATATTACGTTGCAATACTGCAGGTAAAATAGTATTATAATAACCCATACCAATGTAAGAACGATAGATCTTATTCTTTGCAGCAATTGCTTTGATATGATTAAGATATTCATATTCGTTCATACCAAGTGGTAAGTTTAAATCCTTTTTCAATCTTATTTGCTTAGGAATAGTTCTGTCTATTAACTCATCTAAAGATGCGACACCTATTGTTTTAAGCATTTTCTTTACGTCATCCTCTTGAGGACCATTGTGACGCATAGCGAAATTATTTGTTATCATCTTTTGTTATTATTTAGATTATATATTATTTACTTGTTTATTTGTTATTCCATTTGCTTAGAATTAGGTTGCAAAAGTACAAAAAAAATGCACATAATTAGCATTTATAGCCTTCTTTTTTGATTTTTACCTACTAATAATATAATCCTACCTTATATATTATATAGTTAAGCAAGTCTTATAGAATATTAGCAGACTGTTCTTTTATCTTCTCCAACTCATCTTTCATTAAGACAACTATTTTCTGCATATCTGCCTCGTTACTCTTGCTACCCAAAGTGTTAATCTCTCTACCTATTTCCTGAGCAATAAATCCTAATTTCTTACCTATTGATTGTTCGCCATTAAGACATTCTTTGAAATATTTGATATGTTGAGCCAAACGAACACGTTCTTCGGTTATATCCAATTTCTCTAAATAGAAGATAAGTTCTTGTTCTAATCTTGCTTGGTCAATATCATTTATTTCTAATTCCTTAAACCTTGCCAAAAGTTTCTCTTTTATCTTTGGAACTCTGTCTTTTTCAAACGGAACAATATCAAAAGAAAACTTCTCTATATTATCAATATGATTCTCTAATGCTTTTTTTAATGCCTTACCTTCTTCTTCTCTATAATTATTTACTTCCGTTAGGGCTTTATCTACACAATCGAAAAGCATTTGTTTTTCTTCCTCTGTAATATCTTCTACGATAGGTTGGTTAATATCTTCTCTTTGCAAAAGGAAATAAGTCAAAAAAGTCTTATCTGCACGGCTAATATCGCAAAGATTAGATAATTGAGTGTAATAATCTTTGAACATCTGTTCATTAATATCCATCTTAGCCATACCTTTATCACTTGTAAGAGTAATATAACAATCTATCTTGCCACGTTCTAATCTCTGCTTAATAAGATTTTGAATCTCTATCTCGTAAGCCCTATAAATATTTGGCAGACGTATATTTATATCTGCTTGTTTGGAGTTTAGGGTGCGTATCTCTACATTTATATTTTTATTCTCAAATTCTACGGTAACTTTGCCGTAACCTGTCATCGATTTCATACAAATAATTCTTATTTTCGTTTGCAAAATTATATTTTTTTTCGCAAAAAACATAGA
>CAVAII010000150.1:0-2162 GCA_963588535.1 Erysipelotrichaceae bacterium
TATCCAAATAAAATCAAATATTATTTTGAGAGAATAAGAAAAGATTGAGTTTTTTGGCTTTGGTATTAAAAAATTTCGTAATTTTGCAAATATCTTTTCAGAACGGACGACCAGTTGTTGAGAATTTGATAATTGCTCTACTGTTATGATCGGATAAAAGTAAATAAAAATAGAATTTTTTCTAATTCAAAAGTAAATAAAAAGTCCTTAAAAGGCTTCGTAACTAACTGATGAAAAAGAGAATAGGTATAATTAGCATAGTAATCTATAAGATAGAGAAAGCAAAACTTGTCAATAGTTTGCTCTCCGAATATTTTTCCTATATACTTTCTCGTAACGGCTTGCCCCTGAGGGATAAAGATGTCCATATTATTAATGTTGTCATTCAGGCAACTATGGACGATATTAATTCCTTAACAGGCAAATTGGGTAGATTAGAAGATGTGGAGGTAAAGTGTTTGCTTACCAAAATAGAAGTGGAGGACGAGTGAAAAAGTTCTAAATCAAGTAATTGAATATAAGAAGTTAATACAAAATAATAAAATAATAGCACTATGAATATACAAGATAGGAACAAGGTATTCATTGATAGAGACAAGATCAATGATTTGATTAGCAGACAAGAACCAAACGATGGAGAATTGAATGATATCCTTAATAAAGCATTAAAACTAAAAGGTTTATCATTAAAAGAGGTGGCAGCCTTATTATGTGTTGAGGACACAGAGAAAATCAAAAAAATCATGCAGACTGCACATATCGTTAAGGAGGCTATTTATGGCAAGAGATTAGTATTGTTTGCACCGATTTATACGGGTAATATTTGTATGAATAATTGTACTTACTGCTCGTTTAGAAAAGATAATCACTTGATTAAGAGAAAAATCTTGACAATGAATGAGATTGCTGACGAGACCAAAGCACTTCTTCGTCAGGGACATAAACGTGTTCTTTTGATTTGTGGAGAAAACAACAAGAATGGTACAGACTACATGTGCGAAGCAATTAGGACGACATACGGAGTAAGAGAGAACAACGGAAGAGATTATATCCGTAGAATAAATGTAGAGTTGGCACCGATGGAAGTAGAAGATTTTGCAAGATTGCATGCAGAGAAAATCGGCACATACGTTTGTTTCCAAGAGACTTACGATGGTGAATTGTACAAACGTTATCACCCTGCCGGCACACCTAAGGCTAATTACGAATACAGACTAACTGTTATGGACAGAGCACAAGAGGGTGGTATTAATGATATAGGTATAGGAGCGTTGTTTGGATTAGGTGATTACAAATTCGAGGTTATGGGAATGATGGAACACGCTCATCACTTAGAAGATTGTTATGGTTGCGGACCTCATACAGTTAGTATTCCAAGATTGGAACCTGCTATCGGGGCTCCTGATGCTGAGCATGTACCTATGCCTGTTAAGGACGAAGATTTTAAGAAACTTGTGGCTATTATTCGTATTGCGTTGCCATACACGGGTATGATACTTTCAACAAGAGAGAACTCTCAGATGAGAAATGAGTTAATCAACTTTGGAATATCACAAATATCAGCAGGTTCTCGTACTAATCCAGGGGCTTACGCAGAGGAGGAAAAAGGTACAGGTTCGCAGTTTGAATTAGGTGATCATAGAGAGATGGAAGACGTTATAAATACCTTTATTGACGAAGGTTATGTGCCTTCTTTCTGTACTGGCTGTTATAGAAAGGGTAGAGTTGGTGAGGACTTTATGGATCTTGCAAAGCCAGGCTTAATTAAGCAATATTGTTTGCCTAATGCGTTGTTTACTTTTAATGAATATTTGAATGATTTCGCACACGAGGATACCAAAATCAAAGGTAAGAAGTTGATAAAACAGATGTTAGAGGAATATGATCAGAAACAACTTATACCAAAGATAGAGGATAATTTGGTATCTATTGATAAAGGTCAAAGAGACATATATTTCTAAAAAATAAAAACACTAATTGATTCTAATGCTATTTCAATCAAGGAGATAAAATCAAAAACTTATCCACTTTGTATTGAGATAGCATTGGTTTTTATAGAGAGTAGTATTTTGTTTACGGATTCTACGAAAAAGAGTGCAGTATTTGTAAGAAAGACAAGATATAAGAAGAAAAAATTTACTAATTGAAAAAAAATTATTAAT
>CAVAII010000151.1:0-4936 GCA_963588535.1 Erysipelotrichaceae bacterium
GAATAATAGAATTGACTGATTTGCAGTTAAATGGAAAGAAGAGAATGCCTGCTTTTGACCTTATTAGAGGATTGCGAATTGAGGAAAAAATGAAATTAATTTAAGTTTTTCGAAAAAAAATCCATAAAAATTTGGAAAACAATAGAAAAATTTTATAAATTTGCAATTGTAAAACATTTAAAAAAATTTAACATTATGACAAAGAAAGATTTCTCAGACAAGATGTCTGAAATTTGTGGATTAACAAAAGCAGATTCAATGAAAGCTTATGACGCATTTATACAAACTGCTGAAGAGTATCTATTACAAGGCGAGAGAGTTACCCTTATGGGATTTGGTACACTTTCTGTACAAGAGAAACCTGCAAGAACTGCAAGAAACCCTAGAACAGGCGAGACAGTTAAGGTACAAGCCAAGAAAGTTGTTAAGTTCAAACCAGGCAAACAACTTAGCGAGACAATAGATGCTAAAAAGAAAAAATAATTTTTCTTTCTTTAAAAAGGCGATTGTTTTCTTTAGGCAATCGCCTTTTTTTATTTCTTTTCTCTTTTCCTTTATTCTTAATTTCTTTTCGCACCATTTTTCCACCGTCTCTAATTTTCGCTGAAATATTCTGCCAGATTATCAAAATAAAGTGCCACTTTATTCGGATAAAACGCCACTTTAGAAAAATATTCTGCCAGATTTTTTTGATAATTCTGCCGTTTTTTCAAAATAATTGGTCGTTCTATTCTAATGAATGGTCGTTCTATTCTAATGAATGGTCGTTTCATTCTGATGAATGGTCGTTTCATTCTAATGAATGGTCGTTTCATTCTGATAATTGGTCGTTCTATTTTGATGATTCAACGAGACAATAAGAAAATCACCGAGACCTTGTGGAAAGATATCGGTGATTGTTTGGTAATTCTTAAATATTGATATTTTTTTGTTCCGCTTCCTATTCCGTTTCAGTGGAATAAAAAGAGTTTTTCAAAAAAACAGATTATTTATTTCTGTGTGCTTGTGGCTCAGTTAACTTTGTAAGTTTTCTTTCTGCCAACATACGGCATTCGTATTGAGCATCTTCGAATGTCATTGGGTAAGGAGGTGTCTTTTGTGTGAATGCACTTGCACCATGTAAAGATCCTGTAATACCTAATTCCCTTGCAACTTTCAAATAACGAATAGCATCGATTACAACTCCGGCACTGTTTGGAGAATCTATAACAGACAAACGAGCATCGAAGGTAACAGGAGATCCACCAAAGCCCTCCAACTCCAAATGGAAGGTAGCAATCTTGTTATCTTTGTAATAAGCGATGTATTCTGATGGACCAGCGTGTAAGAATGAACCATCGGTAGAGATATGACGGATATCATTTTGACAACGTATAACATTCTCCTTAGAGATCTTCTTGCTAGCCAAACGATCTTGGTTCATCATATTCAAAAAGTCGGTATTACCACCGCAATTCTGCTGAATATGGCATTTTACTTTGTGTCCTCTTGCAAAAGCTAACTCTTGAAGCATTTGAGATAAGATACTTGCTCCAAATTGAGACTTCATATCGTCACCAATCAATGGCAAACCTGCGTCAATAAACTTCTGCTCCCACTCAGGATTAGAAGCAATAAATACAGGTATACAATTAAGGAAAGCAATCTTAGCATCAATAGCACATTGTGCGTAAAATTCTACACCTTTTTGGCTACCAACTGGTAGATAATCGATAAGGATATCTGCTTTTGTCTCTTTCAATACCTTAACAACGTCAACAGGCTCGTGTTCTGTATCTACAACGAAAGTATTCTCCTTAGGATATTTGTCATAGTTGGTCATGTGTGCAGAAACTCCGTCCATAACAGGTGCTTTTTGGACAACGATCTTACTTTTTGGGAATTTCTGTGGATCAATAATGTTAATTGTGCAGTTAGGTTTAGCATAAATTGCTTCATCTAATGTTTTCCCAACTTTACGAGCATCAATATCAAAAGCAGCAACGACTTCGATATCACTTGCAGTGTATCCGCCGATATTTGCAGCCATCATACCCTCTGGAGTATTTTGATTAGCAGGATTACCGTAGTATTCCAATCCTTGAATTAAAGCAGAGGCACAATTTCCAATGCCCGCAATTGCAATTTTTATTTTCTCCATCTAATTAAATTAGTTTTTATCTATTTATTATTTTATGTTAAAATTCTTCTTTTAGTTTTCCTCTTAAAAACGACATGCAAAGTTATGAAAAATTTTTCTTTTACATATTCTTTTTTTCAAAAAAACTATAAAATAAAATTCGTTACCCCACCATTTATAGCGATTAAATAACATATTTATAACTATTTTTAGCGTTTTTCTATAATAAAAACAACCAACAAACGTTTTCCTCTCGTAACAAACAAAAACAAAGTCCTATAATAAGATATATGGGCAAAGAAATAATATGAAAAAGGTATTTAGTCTACTATTGGGCGTTTTGATATACACTTCACTTTTTTCTCAAGACACAATAAGAGGAAAACTTATTGATATTAAGGATAATTCTCCTTTAATGTATGCAAATGTGTCTATGATAAACTCCTCGGATAGTATCTTTCTGTACGGCACAATAACAGACGAAAATGGAATCTTTAAGATAAAGAAAGCAGATAAAGGCACTTTTCTAAGAATAACTGCTGTTGGATATCAATCTACAATTGTTCAGTTAGAGAATGCCAAACGTAATGGACACTATTATGATATAGGTACAATAGGTATTAAGACCGAAGCAACCTTATTAAAGGAAGTGCAAGTAGTAGCCGAAAAGCCGTTATTCTCTATGGATGGTGAGAAAAATATATATAACACCTCCGATGACCCAAGTATTCAGACAGGAACATTGAGTGATGCTCTACAAAATTCTCCAGGAATAGAAGTAGATGCTGATGGAAATATTACCCTAAGAGGTAAACAAAGCGTAGATGTTTGGATTAATGACAAGCCAAGTCGTATGGACGGCGAGAGTTTGAAACAATATATAAAGACTTTGCCTGCTAATAGCATAGAAAAGATAGAGGTTATAAGCAACCCTTCGGCAAGATATGGTAGCGGTACGCCTGTTGTAAATATTGTAACTACAAGTAAGATCAAAAGAAACGAATTCCTAAGTTTTGGTTTCAATGCTAATACCACTCCTTCGTATGTTCCGTGGGTTTCGTACGTTTATTCTAACGAGAAACTTAATTTCAATCTCTATGCTAACGCAAGTTATTCTGTTAATGAGAACTCTAATAGTAGCAACTCCATTATGTTGAATACCAATAAGGATACTTCGCAAATCAATTACACCAAAGGTGATAACGAGTTCAAATCTTGGAGTGGTTATTTTGGAGGAAATCTTGATTATACAATAGATGATAAGAACGAGTTTTCTGTTTGGGGAGGTTTCTATCCACAATGGCAGAAATTTGATAATTATGCTTATAGCAATAGGCAAGAATTATTGTACAATCCTGGTAATTACGAACATTATACTCACTCTTGGAAAGATTCTTACGATTCTCCTTATAGTGGTTACTACTATGGTGTGTGGTATACTCACAAATTTAACGATTCTACCGGACACGAAATAGGCTTCAATTATAATGGTAGCGGTAATAATAGCGGATCTACCGATTATTTCAAAAGACATTTTAGTTATCAGCCCGATCAGAACATAGAATACAAGAATACTGAGACTTATAATAGTCTACAACAAAGTTTTGGCTTTAATTATACTTTGCCTTTCGGAAAAAGAAAGAATGGTAACGAGAGTTTCCCTAACGAATTGGAATTGGGTTCAGATTTTAGTTACGATAAAGGTAGTAGTGTGGATAGATATGACACTTTGGATATAAATGCCTCTAATTCTATTTATGATTATTGCGGTTGGTTAAGTGGTGATAAGGATAATAGCAATATAGACTCAAGATCATTTGTCACTTATTTGCACCGTTTTGGTAGATTTACCGCTAAGGTTGGACTAAATTTGGATTATAAATATCAAAAGATAAAATATAATAATGTACAAGGCTACGATATAAATAGTAGTAATTTGATTCTCACTCCAACTCTCCATCTTAGTTATTATACTAAGAATATGCACAACTTTGCTTTTAGTTGGACGCACAGAACGTCTGCCGTCTCTGCCGATCAACTAACTACGTATGTATCTTATTATTTGGATAGTTATTCTACAGGTAACCCTCTTTTGAAATCGAGTTACACAGATAATATAGAATTGAATTGGGATAAGTATTTCCAAAAATTTGGTTCTATTGGATTGCGATTGTATTACACAGGCAACAATCGTCAAAGCGGATCATTAAGCGATGTTGTGTATAGCGATTTCTATGGACGAATGGTAACTTATAGCAAACCCATAAATATGGGATCTTCCTACAATTCGGGTATCAATGCTAATATATCCTACCGCCCAACTGCCTTTATAAATCTACGACTAAGCGGTTTTGCATACTACGATTATATGGATATGGAATATAGAGAGGGAGAAAGATATCAATATGATGCTTGGTCGTACTCTCTTAGAGCAAACTTGTGGGTAAAAGCGTGGAATTGGTTACAAATATTCGTTAATGCTTCGTATAGAAGTCCAATGCAGAGATTCTTATTTAATAAACAACACAGCAAGAAAAGTGTTGATATCGGTTTGAATGCAGACTTTTTGGACAATCGTCTTTCTTTTAACCTTAGTGTTAATGATGTCTTTAACTCCGTATCTAACGAATCGACTTCGCTTAATCCTTATTATATCTCCAGTAGCAAAAGTAAGTATGTATCACGATTTGTGCGTTTTGGTGTAGTCTTTCGTTTTGGCAAGATGGAGTTGCAGAGAATGGCTCGTCAAGGAGGTTCAGTGTCTAATGGATCTAGTATGGAGTAGTTTTCCATAATTTGTTTAAGGTTTGATTTTAT
>CAVAII010000152.1:0-17390 GCA_963588535.1 Erysipelotrichaceae bacterium
GTGTGGAATATTTCGGCAGATTAAGAAATAATTGATAAAGTTTGAAGTTGTTCCGATAAAGTTAGAAGTTATCAGAATAAAGTTAGAGATTATCCCGATAAGGTTAGAAGGTATTAGAATAAAGAGAGCAAGGAAACGATTAGACCTCTACTCTTAGAAGTTTTTTGATATCCCTTAGGGCGACTAAGATATATATCGCTATAAGTATGGTACTTGCCAAAAGTGTTAGCGGTAAGCCGAGATTTAGGTCTCGAACAAAAGCGGAGACAAAGTAAAGACAGACGGCAAGGACAATATAGAACAAACATTTCTTAACATCATAACGTACAGGATAATGTTTTTGTCCTACTGCGTAACATATAACGGCGATAGAAACATAACAAATCAAAGTCGTAAGGGCAGCACCCATATAAGACATATAAGGAACTAATAGATAGTTACCTACAATAGTTACAAGGGCTCCGATAATAGAGATAATAGCACCCCAACGGGTCTTGTCGGTTACTTTGTACCAGATACTTAGATTATAATAGATACCGAGAAATATATTAGCCATCAACAAGATAGGTACGACTGTTAAGCCAACTCTATACTCTGTGCCGATAAAGTATTTGAATATATCGATATATCCCATAACTACAAGAAAGATAAGCGATAAGAACATCACAAAGGCAGTCATAACCGAAGAATAACTTTGTTTGGCGTCTTTCTTTTTCATCTTTGAGAAGAAGAATGGTTCGGCTGCGAATTTGAAGGCTTGTATAAACAAGCTAATCACTATACTTAGTTTGTAGCACGCACCATATATACCTATCTGAGCCATTTTCCAAGAGGCTATTTGCGAAGGGTTATTAGCAAGGTCTTGCGGAGTATTAACCAAATGTTTAAGGGCTATTCTATCGAAAGTCTCATTGACCATACCTGCTAATCCTCCTATCATAACAGGGAAACCATAGGAGAGCATCTTACGCAAGAGTGAGAAATCCACATCGAAACGAAAGCGTTTGTATTCGGGCAAGAGCATAAGCATAGCAATCAGACAAGCCAATAGATTAGACAAGAAGATATAGAATACTAAGTCGTTCTTATCAAACCAAGCGAAAGACTGCGTTGGGCAGAAGGCTATAAAGAATAGGTTGAATATTATGTTAGCAAATATATCTGTGGACTTAACCAAGGCAAAACGTTTGGGTTTGTTCTCTAATCTTAGCAGGGCGTAAGGTATTGCTTTCAGGGCGTCTATTGCTAAAATCAACAAGAACAGAACTATATACGATGGGTGGTTTTGATATTCCAACGCCGAGGTAATAGGTCTTAGGCATAAGAAGGTTATGAGTAAGAACAAGGCAGTAGAGGACAATAAAGAGAGCATAGCCGTGTTGTATACTTTGTTTCGGTCATATTCTTGCGAGTAGCGAAAGAAAGCCGTCTCCATTCCGTAGGTTAGGATAATCATTAGGAAGGCAACGTAGGCGTATAGTTCGGACACCATGCCATATTGTGAGGCTGCTATATTATAGGTATATAACGGCACAAGAAAATAATTCAAGAATCTGCCAACAATGGTTGGTATGCCGTATACTGCTGTCTGTCCTGCTAATTTCTTTATATCGCTCATCTAATAAAGTTTTGTTTTTGTTGGCTTTGGAAGTCGGATGTTTATTTTTCTCTAAAATATATTGTCATAGGCACGCCACAGAAATCGTATTTCTCTCTTAGTTTGTTCTCACAAAAACGGATATAATCTTGTTTAACATACTGAGGTAGATTACAATAGAAGACGAATTGAGGGTATGGCGTCTTAAGTTGTGTAATGTATTTGATTTTTACTCTTTTGCCTTTGTACAATGGTGGAGGGTTCAACTCCTTAACGATAGGCAATATATCCTCGTTAAGGCGTGAGGTAGGAATCTTTTTGTTTCTATTCTCATAGACTGCTCTTACTTGTTCAAGGACTTTGAAGATACGCTGTTTGTTAATAACCGAAGTAAAGATAATTGGCACATCTGTAAAAGGTTGTATCTTGTTTCTGATGTTTTGTTCAAACTCTTTCATCGTGTTAGTGCTTTTCTCTATCTTATCCCACTTATTGACGCAGATAACTACACCTTTGTTGTTTCTCTCGCATAAGGATAGGATATTAAGGTCTTGTGTATCAAAACCAACAGAAGCATCTACGATAAGGACACATACATCGCTCATCTCTAAGGAACGTATAGCACGCATAACAGAGTAGAACTCAATATTTTCCTTAACGGCAGTCTTTTTTCTTAGACCTGCTGTGTCGACTATTATGAAATCGAAACCAAATAGATTATATCTTGTGTTGATAGAGTCTCTTGTGGTACCAGCAACGTCTTTTACTATATTTCTGTCTTGATTGGTTATAACGTTGATAAAAGATGATTTACCTACATTAGGTCTTCCCACAACGGCTATATGTGGCAAGGCGTCCTCTTCGTTATCGAAAGTCTCTTTGTCTTTGAAGTCCTTAACCAAAGCATCTAACAACTCACCCGTTCCAGAACCGTTGGCAGCAGATATTTCGTATATCTCGCCTAAGCCTAAGGAGTAGAACTCACTAACGGTCATTGATTTTTGGAAACTATCTACTTTGTTGGCAACCAATAGAGTTGTCTTGTTACTCTTGCGAAGTATTTCGGCAACATCTTCGTCCATTGAGGTAAGGCCTTCTTTGGCATCTACAAGGAATAGGATTGCGTCAGCCTCTTCTATTGCTATCTCGACTTGTTTGCAGATCTCTTCTTCGAAAACATCTTCTCCTCCAATCATATAACCACCTGTGTCGATGATACTAAACTCTTTTCCATTCCAACTACTTTTGCCATAATGACGATCACGAGTTACTCCGCTTGTTGGGTCTATAATGGCACTTTTGCTACCTGTTAGGCGGTTGAAAAGAGTACTTTTTCCTACATTTGGTCTTCCTACTATTGCGACTATATTGCTCATAAAACTATAATATTACAAGATTCGTATAAGATTTTGCAAAGATACGATTTTTTTTTCAAACAGATATTACTTTTTCTTTCTTAGCAATTAGTTTTAGAAAAACTACCGAATAAAAAATAATTTGTATTAATTTTGCGTTATAAATTACGGAGGCGAAATAAGGTAGTATTTGTTCGGCAGAAGTAGACGAAAGAATGGGTATTATCTTTATTAACGAAGGGAGTGAATAGATAACAATATAATAACAAATTAGGGTATGAAATCAATATGTTTCTATTTTCAGGTGCATCAACCATTTCGTTTAAGGGCATATAAGTTCTTTGATATCGGGCATAGTCATAATTATTACGATGATGTTCAGAATGCTTGGCTTTGTCGGCGTATTGCAGACAAGTGTTATTTGCCTACGAACAAAGTTTTTTTGGATCTTATCAAGAAATACAATGGTCAGGTGCGTATTGCTTATTCTATTTCAGGCACTGCGATAGAACAGTTTCAAAGATATACTCCTGAGGTTATTGATTCGTTTCGTGCTTTGGTAGACACAGGTTGCGTAGAGTTGTTAGGCGAGACTTTTATGCACTCTTTGGCGTCATTAAAAAGCGAGAAGGAGTTCTGTGAGCAAGTAAAGATGCACTCTAATCTAATGAAGGATTTGTTTGGTGTAGAGACGAGAATATTTCGTAACACAGAATTGATTTATTCTGATGAGATCGGGAGAATGGTTCATAAACTTGGTTTCAAAGGACAACTAATGGAGGGAGCCAAACAAGTATTAGGTTGGCGTAGTCCTAATTTTGTGTACGAACATAAAGACGGCAATGGACTAAGACTACTATTAAAGAATTTTAGACTAAGCGATGATATAGCCTTTCGTTTTTCTCAGCGTTCGTGGAGTGAATGGCCACTAACGGCAGATAAGTTTGCCTCTTGGTTGTATGAGTTACAAGACACAGAGTGTATTAATCTTTTTATGGATTATGAAACCTTTGGCGAGCATCAATGGGAGGAGACAGGTATATTTGATTTCCTAAAAGCCTTACCAGAAGAAATCTTTAAGAAAGGTAATATGCAGTTCTTATTACCGAGCGAAGTTATCTCAACTTACTCTCCTAAGGCAAAGATTGATTGTCAATGGCCTGTTTCTTGGGCAGATGAGGAAAGGGATTTGTCTGCTTGGTTAGGTAATGACTTACAAGACGATGCCTTTAATAGAATATACGCTTTGGAAGACAAAGTCCTTGGGACTAATAACGCAGATTTGATATCCGTTTGGAGACATTTGCAGACCAGTGATAACTTCTATTATATGTGTACCAAATGGTTTTCCGATGGAGACGTACACAAATATTTCAACCACTACAATACGCCATACGAAGCGTATATCAACTATATGAATATCTTATCTGACTTTGCCCTTACCTTAGAATAGACTATGACTAACAAAGAACAATACCTTAGTTATTGCAAAAATCATAATAATGAGATACCTTTGTTTATGCAAGATTGGTATTTGGATATCGTCTGCAAGAAAGAATGGGATGTTTTGATTTATTCTAAGGACAAAGAGTGCGTTGCGTTCTTTCCTTATTATATTTATAGGAAATATTCTTTCTCGTCCGTCCGACAGCCTATGTTTTCGCCGTATCAATATCCCGTCATAAACAAAGATTATCTAAATAAACACCCTAAGATACTTAATAACAATCACTCTTTGTACCATTTCGAGGGAGAGGTTAGTGAATATTTCGCCTCCGAACTTGATAAGATGAGACTAAGTGCTTGTTTTCTTAATACTACTACTGATTTCCTAACCATAACTCCTTTTGTTTGGCATCGTTTCTCAGCCTCTGTTAGATTTACTTATATATTGGATCTAAGCAATGAGGACGTCTTCTCTTCTTTTTCTAATACCCTAAAAAAGAAAATACGAAAAGCAGAAAGAGAATTAGTTATCACGGACAAACAATGGGACTTAAAGCAAATATATACTGTCTTGCAAACAACTTTTACTCGACAAAAAACTACGATTCCTTATTCTTTTGAGTTGTTTAGTAATATTGTTACGACTTGCGAAAAGAATAATCTTGGTAAATTGTTTGTTTGTACTGATAATAATGATAATGTGTTATCTGTTTTGTTTATTGCTTGGGATAATGAGTGTGCTTATTCTCTTATTGGGGGAAGTAATTATGATAATGAACAAAGAGACGCTGGCACCTTTACTCAATACGCAAGTATTATGTACGCTAAGCAGATAGGAAAGCGTAGGTATGACTTTGAGGGGTCTATGCTTAGGGGTGTTGAGAATTTCTTTCAGCAGTTTGGCACAGAACGCAAGATTTATATCTCACTAACGAAATACTACTCTAAGATTTATCGCTTACTTAAGACAATAAAACAATCGTAATATGAATATCAAACTAATAGTTATCGGCAAGACTATGAAAGGTTTCGTCCTTGACGGAATAAACGAATATATTGACAGACTAAAACATTATACTAATTTCTCAATCGAGGTAATTGGCGATGTAAAGAACGCTAAGAGTCTATCCTCTACGCAACTAAAAGAAAAAGAAGAAGAAAGTATCTTGTCTTTTCTTAACAAGAATCAATTCACTTCCGATAACGCCACCACTATTGTACTATTGGACGAAAAAGGTCAAGAGATGAAAAGCACCGAGTTTGCCACTTATCTACAAAAACAAATGAATATGGGGACTAAGAACCTATTATTCTTGGTTGGTGGGGCGTATGGTTTTAGCGATAACCTTAAACAGATGTATAAGAACAAGATATCTATTAGTAAGATGACTTTTTCGCATCAAATGATTAGACTTTTATTTACCGAACAGGTCTATCGTGCCTTTACTATTATCAATAATTTCCCTTATCATAATGAATAAGAAAATTTTGTTTTTTGTTGGTTTTATGATTTGTCTGCAATAAAAATCGTTTTTTTGAGTTTGTTTAATGTTGGTTGATAAACTTTGAGTTACTACAATGAAAAAAGTCTTTTATTTAATAATAAGTTTAATTCTTTTCGCATCGAGTCTTACTTCTTGCGTAAATGAGGAAGAATACACAAGTGATAATAGCGTTAAATTACAATTCTCTTCCGACACTATTACCTTCGATACTATCTTTACTACCGTTGGTTCCATAACCAAACAAATCCGCATCTTTAACCCCGAGAACAAAAAAGTAAAAATCAATTATATTACGTTGGCTAACGGACAAAGTTCGTATTTTCGACTTAATGTCGATGGTGATACCTCATTATTTGCCCGAGATATCGAGATTGGTGCCAAAGACTCTATATTCCTGTTCGTTAGAGTGGAATTAGACCAAAATAATCAGTCTAATCCTCTGCTTATTGAAGACTCTATTATAATTGATTTCAACTCTAAACAACAATCTGTCCTCTTAATGGCGTACGGACAAGACGCTTACTATCACAAACCTACGCATTCATTACAGATGGGTGAGCAAACAGTCTCTTATAGTCTTGCTAACGAGGGAGGAAGTGAGGCAGGAGTCGTTGTTAGTGGTAACGAAATCCATTGGAACACAGACAAACCGCACGTTATTATAGGTACTTGCGTGGTAGATAGTGCCTTTACGCTTAACTTGTCGGATAATACATTAATATATATGGGTAATAGTGCTGATTTTTGGGTCTATAAAGGAGGTACTATTAATGCTCTTGGCACAACTAACAACCCTATTGTGATACAGTCTATTCGTACGCAAGATAGATACGCAGATATTCCAGGACAGTGGGGAAAAATCTGGTTATGGGCTGGAAGTAAGGACAATAAGATGGAGAATGTCCGTATCAAAAACGCTACTATCGGTCTTATTGTTGATACTTGCGTAAATAATAATCATACTTTGGAGATTAAGAACACTATGATACAGAATTGTTCGCTTTATGGTCTTTATTCTCGGGGTGCTGATATCTATGCCGAGAATGTTTTGGTCAGCAATACAGGCGATTATGCGGTTGCGTTAAGTATCGGCGGTAGTTATGAGTTTATAGGTTGCACCTTTGCTAATTATTGGTCTTATTCTACCACAAGAACAAGTGCTACATTGTTATTAAACGACTGGTACGAGGCTTCTGACGGTAGTATTCAAAAGCGAAAAATCCAAAAATGCAATTTCCATAATACTATCGTGTATGGTTCTTTGCTTGATAACGAGATTGAGTTGGATTTATTAACCGATGTGGGTAGCAATTATTCTTTTGACCACTGCCTTTTGAAATCTAATACTTTGACTAACAACAATCAAAACATTGTCTCTTGTATCTTTAATAAGGATCCGTTCTTTACCGACGCTACCGAGAACAACTACCAACCTCTACCCTCTTCTCCTTGCAAAGGCAACGGCAATGGTATCTACAACTCCATAGTTCCGTATGATATCTATGGCGTTTATCGTCTTGATCCGCCGTCTATTGGGGCTATTGAGAGCAGTAAATAAAATAAGTACTGATATTATCAAAATAATTACTGATAATATTTTACTGATTACTGATTTTATTCAAACGATTACTGATTTTATTTTACTGATTACTGATATTATTTTAGCGATTACACTAAAGAAAAAAATAGTATCACTATTCGTTAGAATGTTTCGTTTAGTTAGAAAAATATTCTGCCGTTGTAATGGTGTAAAATACCTTTATTTTCTACTCTATTCAAAAAAAATTAAGCATTATTTTATTTTTTAGTGCCATAATTAATAATATTTTCCAAAAAGTTAGTAACTTTGCAATTCATTTAGAACACCTAAAAATGTTTTAAAATGAAGAGGAACAATTTATTATAGTAATAATTATTAATTCAATTTAGAGTAAAATGGCGAAAAAATATGTTTACACTTTTGGTAATCGTCAGGCCGAAGGTGATGCGTCAATGAAAAATCTTCTTGGCGGCAAAGGTGCGAATTTAGCACAAATGTGTCTTTTGAAACTTCCTGTCCCTGCTGGTCTTACAATTACAACTGAATGTTGTACCGACTATTATGCAAACAATTGCTCGCTACCTAAGAATTTGATGCAAGATGTTTGGGCTGGTATGGATCAAATCGGTCAGATAATGGGTGCAAAATACGGCGATAAGGACAATCCTTTGTTGGTTTCTTGTCGTTCGGGTGCCAGAATCTCAATGCCTGGCATGATGGACACTGTTTTGAATATCGGTTTGTGTAGCGATACCATTCCTGGACTTATCAAACAGACTAATAACGAAAGATTTGTGTATGACTCTTATAGACGTTTGATTATGATGTATGCAGACGTTGTTATGGAGAAAGCCGAAGGTAGAGAGCCTGCACAAGGAAAAGGTATTCGTAAGTTATTAGACGAATATTTGGACGCATACAAACAACAACATAACTATACATCTGATACAGACCTAACTGCACAAGATCTACAATACTTGTCTAATAAGTTCAAACAAATGGTACAAAAAGAACTTAAAGCAGACTTCCCAGACGATGCAAAAGAGCAGTTAGAAGGTGGAATACGTGCTGTCTTCAAATCTTGGATGGGCGACAAGGCTGTATCATACCGTAGAATAGAAAAGATACCTGAGGATTGGGGTACTGCAGTTAATGTTCAGGCTATGGTATTTGGTAATATGGGTGAGGACTCTGCTACAGGAGTTGCTTTCACTCGTGACCCAGCAACGGGAGATAACAAATTCTATGGCGAATGGTTGATAAACGCACAAGGCGAGGACGTTGTAGCAGGTATTCGTACTCCAAACCCTTTGAATAACGAGACTAAGAACGCACATAACAAACACTTGGCTTCTCTACAAGACACTATGCCAGAGGTATATGAGGAATTATGTGAGGTTCGTCAGACTTTGGAAACATATTATCACGATATGTTGGATATAGAATTTACTATACAACATAAAGTCCTTTATATGTTACAATGTAGAGTTGGTAAACGTACAGGTACGGCTGCCGTAAAGATGGCTGTTGATATGCTACAAGAAGGCTTAATCGACAAGAATACTGCTATTTGTAGAGTATCTACTAATCAGTTAGACGAGTTGTTACACCCTGTCTTAGACTCTAAAGACGAGCAGACAAAAGAGGTAATAGGCCATGGTTTGCCAGCAGGTCCTGGTGGAGTATGTGGTAAGATTGCTATGACAAGTAGAGAGGCTATGCGTCTAAATGACCTTGGTCAAACGGCTATCTTAGTTCGTGAGGAGACTAACCCTGAGGACGTTGAAGGAATGCAAGCCGCTGGTGGTATCCTAACTGCAAGAGGTGGTATGACCTCTCATGCTGCTTTGGTAGCAAGAGGTTGGGGCAAATGCTGTATTGTAGGTTCTGAGGATTTGTCTATTATTGGTGAGAAAGTTGTTAAGATTGGTAACAAGATCTTTAAAGAAGGCGACACAATCTCTTTGAATGGTAGCAAAGGTTATGTATATGAAGGATCAATAAAGATGGTTAGCCCTACGGATTCTCCTTTGTTCAAAGAGTTTATGGCATTGGTTAATAATATCAAAACGATTGGTGTAGAGACTAATGCAGACAACCCTATCGATACTCAACAGGCTTTGGATTTCGGTGCTAAGGGTATTGGTTTGTTTAGAATCGAGCACATGTTCTATGGCAAAGACTCCGAGGTTCCTTTGGCTATAATGAGAAAGATTATCTTGTCCGATACAGAAGAAGATAGACGTTCGTATTTGAATGCACTTTTGCCTTATATGCGTAAGAGTGTTAAGGAGACTTTGAAGATTATGTCAGGTCATCCTGTTACTATTCGTCTAATGGATCCACCTTTGCATGAGTTTACTCCAAAGGATGAGACACAACAAAAGATTATCGCAAGAGATTTGGGCATCTCTATCTTAGACCTACAAGACAGAATCAACGCTTTGCAAGAGGTTAACCCAATGATGGGTATTCGTGGTGTTAGATTAGGCGTTTTGTATCCAGAGATATCAAAGATTCAGTTCCGTGCTTTGTTCGAGGCTTATTGCGAAGTAAAGAAAGAAGGCTTTGATCCACATTTGGAGATAATGATACCTTTGACTATATCCGTTGAGGAATTGAAACATCAAAGAAATCTTTGCGACTACATATATAATAAGGTTACTAAGGAAAAGAATATGAACATTGAGTTCAAATTTGGTACTATGATAGAGGTTCCACGTGCTACTATGGAGGCAGGTGAGTTAGCCAAAGTAACAGATTTCTTCTCTTTCGGTACTAATGACCTAACACAGATGACCTTTGGTTTCTCAAGAGACGATGTTAATCTTATCTTGGCTAAATACACAGAGCAGAAGATATTACCATTTGATCCATTCCAGACTATCGACCAAGACGGCGTTGGTATGTTGATTAAGAAGGCTATTGAGTTAGGTAGAAACGCTAATCCAAAACTTCGTATCGGTGTATGTGGAGAGCATGGTGGTGATGGTGAGAGTGTTAAGTTCTTCTACAATTGTGGAGTAGATTATGTATCTTGTTCTCCTTACCGTGTACCATTAGCACGTTTGGCAGCCGCACAAGCAGCCATCGAACATAGCAAACAGAAGAAATAATTTGTAATTTTTTTTAATAATTTCACCAAACGTACGCCCCCTTCCTAACGGCGTACGTTTTTTTGATTCTATCTCTTAATCAAAATATTTACCTTAATTAGCGTTAGTTTTAGATTTTTTATGTATTTTTGCGGTATAAAAATTCGCACGGCAAAGAGAGAACATGACACCAGAAGAGAAGGCAAGGATAAAGATAGATCAATGGTTCGTTGATTCAGGATGGAAAGTAGTTGATCGTAGTGAATACGAACCGACAATTACTGCTGTTGCCATTCGAGAAGGACTATTAAAAAATAATCTTGAAGCAGATTATTTCCTATTTATAAATGGGAAAGCAGTCGGTGTACTCGAAGCCAAACGAGAAGAAATAGATATCTCCTCCGAAGTAGTAAGCGAACAGACTATTAGATACGCAGAGAATGTACCCTCTTATTATCAAGTATGGGAGAATCCATTACCCCTCCTCTATAAATCAAACGGAAAGGAAATTAAATTCCTTGATTATAGAAACCATAATAACAAATGGGAAACTATCAACCATATCCATACTCCAAAAGAAATAGTTAGGATACTTGGAATAGATGACCCCTTTGCAGGACTTCCTGTACTAAAACCAAAAGGATTACGCAAATGTCAGTATGAGGCTATAACAGAATTAGAGAAATGTTTTCGTACAGGTCAGAAAAGAGCATTAATGGTACTTGCCACAGGTGCAGGCAAAACATACACTGCCTGTCTTGCTGCCTATCGTATGCTCAGTTATACTCCTATGCATCGCATACTATTTCTTGTTGACCGCAACAACCTTGGTAAGCAAGCCGAAGGAGAGTTTGGAACTTTTCGTCTAACAGAAACAGGCGATGCTTTTAATAATATCTACTCCGTTAATAGACTACGCTCGGCAGAGATACCCACAGATAGTAACGTAGTTATCTGTACTATCCAAAGACTATTCTCTTTGTTAAAAGGAGAAGAGATTACCGATTCGGATAATGACGATGAAGACAACTCTAACGGCGAAGTCTTACTACCAGACAACCTAACCTTACCGCACGACTTCTTTGACCTTATTATAATAGACGAGTGCCATCGTTCTATTTATGGTAATTGGCGTAAAGTACTTGAATACTTCGATACCGCTAGGCTTATCGGACTTACTGCCACTCCTATCCCTGAGACCAAAGCATTCTTTAATAATAATGTTGTAGTAGAGTACACCTTAGAAGAATCCATAATCGACGGTGTAAATGTAGACAGTCGTATCTATCGTATCAAAACTAAGATAACAGAAGAAGGAGGCTCCATAATACAAGGACAACAAACAAAAGTAGAAACTCGATATACGGGCGAAGTAAAAGTAGTTAGCAACAAAGAAGAACAAAACTATACCAAAGAAGAGTTAAACCGTAGTATTATCAATCCTGCACAGATAAAACTTATTCTCTCTACTTATCGTGATGTTGTCTATACAGAGATGTTCTCTGACCCTCCTCGAGAAGCCAATATGGAATATCTACCAAAAACTCTAATATTTGCTCTTAACGAAAACCACGCTAGCAATATCGTTCAAATAGCAAAAGAAGTATTTGGCGAAGTCTGTCCTAATGCCAATATGGATAGATATGTACAAAAGATAACTTATTCGGCAGATGATAGCAACGAACTAATTCGACAATTCCGTAACGACAAAGACTTTCGCATCGCCGTTACTTGTACACTCGTAGCCACAGGAACAGACGTAAAACCATTAGAGGTTGTAATGTTTATGCGTGATGTAGAATCATTACCACTCTATACCCAAATGAAAGGACGTGGCGTACGAACTATCGGCGACGACCAACTGCGTAACGTTACACCTAATGCAATAAGCAAAGATTGTTTCTTTATCGTAGATGCTGTCGGAGTAACCGAACACGAACATACTATACCATCTATAGAAGAAAGCACAGAAAAAGAAACCATAACCCTAAAAGAACTATTAGAGAGAATAACACACGGCAATCTACCCGACAACTACCTTAAACGTCTTGCTGCCACTTTGGCTAGACTATATAATAAAGCCGATGACGAACAACGACAAACCTTCTGTCGTCTTGCTCATAATAATGGTATGCAAGAAATAGCCAAACGTATATATGATGCCCTTGACCCAGAACAACAACCAATACTGCCGCCTTTTAATAATATCAACGAACCTAACAACGAACGCAAAGGCTTAGTCTCCCCTATTGCTAACCACGCCGATGCTCGTCAATATATACTTACTCTCGCCGCAGGCTTTATAAAAACAATAATACCTCCCGATGGTAAAGACGAAATTATATTCAAAGGTTTCTCCGAAGAAGAAGCACAAAGCACAACAGAAGCCTTCGAAAAGTATTGCCGTAACAACGCAGACAAAATAGAAGCCTTACGCATACTATATAATAACGAAGGCACACCTATTACCTACTCTATGCTAAAAGATTTGGAGAACAAACTAAAAATGGAGAACAACAAATTCGACCCAAGAATACTTTGGAACTCCTACGCTATCGTCTACAAAGACAAAGTGCGTCGCAATACACAAAAACAAGAAATAAAAGCCTTAACCAATATTATTCAATTGGTAAGATTCGCCTATCACCAAATAGAGAAACTTGAATGCGTATACCCAACAGCACGAAGTATGTTTAACCTTTGGTATGGACGTAAGCAGATGAACATTAACGACAAACAAAAAGAAATAATCGGTCATATTGTAGACTACATAGCCTACAATGGTGCTTGTAGTACAACAGATATCATACAAACTATGGGCAAATCAGAAGCAGCACAACTAAGCCAAGCCTTCGGCAATAGACAAAAAGCAGACGAAGCCCTTATATCATTATTCAATTTCATAGTATTAAGAAAAACAGCATAGCAAATTATGGCAAACAATATATCAACAGAACAATCACTAACCAAGAAAGTATGGAACCTTGCCACTACACTCTCAGGACAAGGTATCGGATTTACAGATTATATAACCCAACTTACCTATCTCCTCTTTCTAAAGATGGACGATGAGAATATAGATCTATTTGGCGAAGAGTCTTCAATACCTGTCGGATACAGATGGAAAGACCTAACCGAGTTAGACGGCTTTGACCTTGTAACACAATACGAGAACACCCTCAAACTACTAAGTTCAATGAATAACCTTATAGGTACTATCTACACCAAAGCACAAAACAAAATAGACAAACCCGTCTACCTAAAGAAAGTTATCACTATGATCAACGAAGAGCAATGGCTTGTAATGGACGGAGACGTAAAAGGTGCTATCTACGAAAGTATCCTTGAGAAAAACGGACAAGACAAGAAAAGCGGTGCCGGACAATATTTCACTCCTCGCCCCTTAATACAAGCAATGGTAGATTGTATACAACCACAAATACAAGAGACAGTATGCGACCCTGCGTGCGGTACAGGCGGTTTCTTACTCGCCGCTTACGACTATATGAAACAACAAAGCCTTGATAGAGACGAACTCGACTTCCTTAACAACAAAGCCCTTCACGGCGTAGATAACACACCTTTGGTAGTTACCTTAGCCTCTATGAACCTCTATCTACATGGTATAGGTACAGACCGTAGCCCTATCGTATGCGATGACTCCTTAGAAAAAGAACCTCAAACACTTGTAGACGTCATCCTTGCTAATCCTCCTTTTGGTACCCGCCCCGCTGGTTCGGTAGAAATAAACCGCCCAGACTTCTATGTGGAGACTAAGAATAACCAACTTAACTTCCTACAACATATAATGCTTATGCTTAAAACCGGCGGACGTGCTGCCGTAGTCCTTCCCGATAATGTACTCTTTGAGGGTAACGCCGGCGAGACTATCCGTAAGAAACTTCTCTTAGACTTCAACCTTCATACTATCCTTCGTCTGCCTACTGGTATATTCTATGCTCAAGGCGTAAAAGCAAACGTCCTTTTCTTTACCAAAGGACAACCTACCAAAGAGATTTGGTTCTATGACTACCGCACAGGTATCAAACATACCCTTGCTAATAACAAACTCGAACGCCACCACCTTGACGACTTCGTTAGTTGCTATCACGCCGAGAATATCCACAAACGCCAACAAACCTACAACGCAGAAACAAACCCTTCTGGCCGTTGGCGTAAGTATTCTATCGATGAGATTATATCTCGCGACAAAACAAGTCTTGATATCACTTGGATAAAACAAAATGATAACACCGAAGACTTGTCCCTAACCGAACTAATGTCTAATATCAAACAACAAAGCCAAAACATTAATAAAGCCGTAATAGAATTAGAGAAACTATTGAATAAAATAGCAGAACTATAAATTGTCCAGCCACGTCTGGACAATTAGAAAAACATATCAATTTCTGCTACATTGTTGCTAATTTCTACTGAGAATAAAAAAATATAAATCATACAGACAACATCTATTCAATTTATAAAAACAACAAACTATGAACACAAAAGCATTAAGACAAAAGATACTCGACCTTGCTATCCACGGCCACCTTCTCCCACAAGACCCTAACGACGAACCTGCTATTGAACTACTCAAACGTATTAATCCAAAAGCAGAAGTTAGTTATGATGAAAAACTACCAAAAGGGTGGGTCACTGCACCTATGCAAATACTATGTTCTTTGATAGATGGAGAAAAACAAAGTAATAACGAAAGACCGAACTTAGACGTTAAATTTCTAAGAGGAAATTATAATAATGCCAAGATTTTAAAAGCAGGAAAATATGTCGCAGCAAATTCTTTACTAATATTGGTTGATGGAGAAAACTCTGGAGAAGTTTTTCGGACACCAATTGAAGGTTATCAAGGTAGTACGTTTAAACAATTGTCTATTAATAAAAATATATACCAAGACTACCTGCTACTCGTAATTAACTTACATCGAAAAGCCTTACGTGAGAACAAAGTAGGTTCTGCTATTCCTCACTTAAATAAAAAACTATTCAAAGCAATAGAAGTTCCTCTTCCGCCGTTGGCGGAGCAAGAGAGGATTGTGGAGAAGATAGAGAAGATATTTGCGGTGCTGGATAAGATTGAGGGGGAGGTGTAAGGAAGGTAAGAGGAGAAAGGAAGGATGTATGGAGGGGAAGAGGGGGAGGAAAAAGGGTGGTTGCTGATTTTTTTGAGGGGATATCTGCTTATTTTCTGCAAAATTCAGTACCTTTGCAAACTGAAAGAAAGATTATTAATAATATGGACGAGACAAACAAAACAACAACACTAAAAGATATAGTATCTAACGAGGACGCTACCTCTGAAAACGTAAAACAATCTGAAATCGTAACTCTTAGACAAAAAATAGACGAAAAAAAAGACGAGATAGAAAGACTTCAAATAGCCAACCAAAAGAAAAAAACCGCTATTATATGGTTAAGTATCTTGCTCGGCTTATGTCTTATCGGCTACATCGTAGGCGGAGTATATATGTATACTAATGGTTTTGATTTCTCTTTCTCTCCTTCTGACACCATGACCGAAACGCTTAGCGAGACGGCTACCACAAAGGACGAAATCTTAGAAAAAGCCAACAAAAACGATAGTCAAGCACAACTATTAATGGCTCAGCGTTATTATAACGGCACCGAAGGTTATCAAGTGGACAAAGAGCAGGCTTTGGAGTGGTTTACTCGCAGTGCTAACAATGGTAATTTGGAGGCAATGAAACTCTTAGCCACTATGTACGAAACGGGAGACGGCACGGAAAAGAATCTCCAAAGTGCTTTCAAATACTATTTCACTGCCACTCGTCAAAAAGACAAAGAGGCATTATATAAGGTGGGTAAGTTCTATTATTATGGTACTGCCGTTGAACAAAACACGGAGAAAGCCTTATTGTATCTAAATCAAGCAGCAGAACAAGATTATCAACCTGCCAAAACGTTAGTTAACTTGATAAAAGAACAGAACACCTCAACTACTACAACCAAAGAAAACAATTCTACATCGAAAAACGACACAACCAAACATTAGGATTATTTACTAACATCAAATACTTAAAAGCAATATGAGAGTTATCATCGAAAAAAACTACGACTTAATGTCTACTTGGGCATGCGAATACGTAATCGACAAGATTAATTCCTTTAAGCCAACAAAAGAGAGAAAGAATTTTGTCTTGGGTTTGCCTACTGGTTCTACTCCTATAGGTATGTATGAGAAACTTATCCAAGCCTATAAGGATAAAAGGGTAAGTTTCAAAGATGTTGTTACATTCAATATGGACGAATACGTCAATTTGAATACTAATCACCCAGAGAGTTATCATAACTTTATGCACAGAACATTCTTTGACCATATCGATTGTCCTAAGGAGAATATCCATATCATCAATGGTAACGCAGAGGACTTGCAAAAGGAATGTGATAGTTACGAAAGCGAGATAAAACGCTTTGGTGGTATAGATCTGTTTATTGGTGGCGTTGGTCCCGATGGGCATTTGGCATTTAACGAGCCTTGTTCTTCGTTTTCTTCTCGTACAAGGGTAAAAACCCTGACTTTGGATACAAGAGAAGCCAACTCTCGTTTCTTTGATAACGATATCAACAAAGTTCCGCATCAGGCTCTAACGGTTGGTATTGCTACTATCTTAGATGCCAAAGAGGTTCTTATACTTGTTAATGGGCATCACAAGACTCACGCCCTTAAAGCCGCAATCGAAGGTCCTATTACGCAGATGTGGACTATTAGTGCCTTACAACTTCACCCTAAGGGTATAATAGTTTGCGACGAACAAGCAACAGACGAGTTACAAGTCTCGACTTATAAATATTTTAAAGATATAGAAGGAAAAT
>CAVAII010000152.1:17400-20250 GCA_963588535.1 Erysipelotrichaceae bacterium
TAAGACTATGAACCTAAATCTATCCTCACAAATTGCTTTATTGGATATACCACAAAAATTCTACAAACCTACTTCGGCAGTAGAGGCAAGTGAGATATCACGTATGGAGAAAGTCCCGACAGAGATTTTCCCTTCTTCCTCGGAGGCAGTTATTCATATTGCCAACATAATAATAGAAGAGATCCTACGCAAACAAAAAGAAGGTAAGTATTGTGTACTTGGTTTAGGAACAGGCAATTCACTTACACCCGTTTATTCTGAACTGGTACGCAGACACAAAGAAGACCAGATAAGTTTTTCTAATGTTATCGTCTTCAATGCTTACGAATACTACCCTTTGAGAGATGTAGAGAACTTGTCTTCTCTATCTTTGTTGAAGAAACGTTTTCTTGACCATGTAGATATCGATTCGCAGAATATTTTCTCACCCGATGGTACTATCAAACAAGAGAACCTTCACTCCTATTGCAATCTCTATGAGCAGAGAATAGCATCTTCGGGAGGTATTGATATATTCCTTTTGGGTATTGGTCGAAGTGGTAACATAGCCACTAACGAGCCAGGATCTAACCGTAACTCTACCACAAGACTAATGCTTTTGGACGCCTTGGTTAGAGAAGAGATGTCTATGAGTTTCCAAACTAACGAACCCGTACCGCCTTGTGCTATAACTGTTGGCGTTAGTACGATATTAGCCTCTAAGACTATTTTCCTAACTGCTTGGGGTGAGGAGAAAGCAGATATGATCTATCAAACCGTTGAGGGCAAAGTAACGGACGTTATACCTGCTTCCTATCTGCAAACGCATAACGATGCCCATGTGGTAATAGATTTGTCGGCTGCAAATAGACTTACAAGGATTGTTAAGCCTTGGTTGGTATCCTCTTGCGTATGGTCTGACAAGTTAGTTAGAAGTGCTTTGGTTTGGTTGTGTCAAAAGACGGGCAAACCTATATTAAATCTTACTAACCGAGATTATAACGAAAATGGATTAAGCGAATTGTTAGCCTTGTACGGAAGTGCTTACGATGCTAATATAAAAGTCTTCAACGATTTGCAAAGAACTATCACTGGTTGGCCAGGTGGCAAACCAGATGCCGACGATGAGTATCGCCCTGAGAGAGAAAAACCATTTCCTAAGAGAGTTATTGTATTTTCTCCGCACCCTGACGACGATGTTATCTCTATGGGTGGTACTATTCAGAGACTTGTCAAACAAGGACACGATGTTCATATCGCTTATCAGACAAGTGGTAATATTGCCGTAGGAGATGAGGAGGTTATGAGGTTTTTGCATTTTATCAATGGCTTCAATCAATTGTTTTCCGATAGCAAAGATACTATTATATCGTCTAAATATCAAGAGATAAAGGCATTCTTGATAAACAAGAAGGCAGGAGAATTTGATACAAAGGACGTTCTAACGATTAAGGGCTTGATACGTCGTGGCGAGGCTCGTACTGCATGTACTTTCAATAAGATACCATTGAGCAAAGTACATTTCTTGGACTTACCATTCTACGAAAGCGGTAAGATAGAGAAGTATCCAGTATCGGAGAAAGACGTTAGGATAGTTATGGATTTGATAGAAAATATCCAACCTCATCAAATATACGTTGCAGGCGACTTAGCAGACCCACATGGTACGCACAAAAAATGTACAGATGTAGTCTTGGCTGCTTTGGACGAACTAAAAAAAGACGGTTCGCACGAGTGGTTAAAAGACTGTCGTATATGGATGTACAGAGGTGCTTGGGCAGAATGGGAGATAGAGAACATAGAGATGTGTATACCTATGTCGCCCGAAGAGTTACTCCAAAAACGTAAGGCAATCCTTAAACACCAATCGCAGATGGAGTCCGCACCGTTCTTAGGTAACGACGAAAGACTGTTTTGGCAACGCTCGGAAGATCGTAACAAAGCAACGGCTCAGTTATATCGTGATTTAGGTCTGCCTTGTTACGAGGCAATGGAAGCCTTTGTGCAGTACAAATTATAGACTGATTGATAATAAAAAAAATTCGACGAAAGAATTTTCTAAATGGTCGAATCATTCTGATGAATGGTCGAAAGATTTTTTTCTTTCGTCGTTTTATTTTGCTAACTCTTGTTTATCTTTTTTTGAGGAAAAAGTTCTGCAAAATCGTCTTACACTCCCTTTCCATAACTCCGCTTTTTATCTGCATTTTCTTATTAAATGGGTTACAGAGTAAGCTATATCCTTTCTTTTCGTCACTTGTCCCATAGACCAGACGACCGATTTGAGACCACATTATTGCACCTGCACACATTATACAAGGCTCTACGGTTACATATATAGTACACTCTCTTAGATACTTACTTCCCAATGCCTCTTGTGCTGCGGTTATGGCTATCATCTCTGCATGCGAGGTAGAGTCTTGCAGACGCTGTGTCATATTATGCCCTCGGGCTACCACCCTATCATTACAAACTATCACACAACCAATAGGTATCTCGTCTTCCTCTAATGCTGCCGCAGCCTCCAACAAGGCTTGTCGCATAAAATACTCATCGTCATATACTATAATCGCCATATAAGTCTAATTTTTTTGCAAATTTACGATTTTTTCCTCTTTTCCTCTCCTTCTCCTATTATATTATGAAAATAAAATCTAATTTCGTTTGGATAATCTCTAACTTTATTTGAATAATCTCTAACTTTATTTGAATAATCTCTAACTTTATTTTAACGAATAGTGATACTATTTTTTTCTTTTCTTTATTCGCTAAAATAATATCAGTAATCAGTAAAATAAAATCAGTAATCGTTGGAATAAAATCAGTAATCGTTGGAATAAAATCAGTAATTATTTGAATAAAATCAGTAAT
>CAVAII010000153.1:0-3633 GCA_963588535.1 Erysipelotrichaceae bacterium
AAATGAAAGTTGTTTTTTCTGTCTCTAAATCGTTTGTTTATAAGGTGTAACGAAGGAAAATTTTATTATTCTCTTTCCTTATTCCTTCCTTTTCTTATACGTTTTCCTTAAGGTTAATAAAAGAGGAAAGAGAGATAATAGGAGAGAGGAGAAAAAAACGTAATTTTGTTTTGATTACCCTCATAATTATGTGATTATGACAAAAGAAGACGTCCACAATTCTATTTATGCGAATAGCAACTATAAAGATTTATTCATAAAAAGCAGTTATAATAACGTATAAATCAAAATTTTTTTGTATTTTTGCAACTTAATCTAACGATTAGAATAAAATTATTATTAATACTTTTAAATATTTTTGTACAATGCAGAAAAAAGGAAACAAATACGGTACACACCGCGTTATTGAGCCAAAAGGAGTTTTGCCTCAACCAGCAAATAAGATTGATAACAATATGGATGAAATTTATGACAATGAAATCCTTATTGATGTACAGACTCTAAACATAGATTCTGCTTCTTTCACTGATATTCTTAACTATGCAAAACAGCAAGCAGGCGAAGGAGCAAGTCAAGAGAAAGTTTTAGAGGAAGTAAAGAAGGAAATGCTTCTAAATGTTGAGTTACAAGGCAAACATAGAAACAGAAGAACAGGTTCTGGTGGTATGTTGTTAGGTAGAGTAGAGAAAATAGGTGATGCTTTAAAGGGTAAAATCGACTTAAAAGAAGGTGACAAAATCGCTACTTTGGTATCTTTATCACTTACTCCACTTAGAATTGACGAGTTCTTAGAGATACGTCCAGACGTTGACCAAGTTGATATTAAAGGTAAAGCAATCTTATTCGAAAGCGGTATTTACGCTAAGATACCTTCTGATATGCCAGAGAAACTTGCATTATCTGCTTTGGACGTTGCTGGTGCTCCTGCACAGACTGCAAAACTTTGCAAACCAGGTGATACAGTTCTTATTATCGGTGCTGGTGGCAAGAGCGGTATGTTATGTTGCTACGAGGCAAAGAAACGTGTTGGTGTAACAGGTAAGGTTATTGGTATGTGTCACTCTGAAAGAAGTACCAAACGTTTACAAGATCTTGGTTTCTGTGATGTTGTTTTCGCAGGTAACGCTACAGATCCTGTTGCTATGATGGAGAAAATTAGTGAGTTAACTGATGGTAAGATGGCAGATATAACTATTAACAACGTTAATATCACAGATACTGAGATGACAAGTGTTCTTTGTACAAAGAATGATGGTACAGTTTATTTCTTCTCTATGAGTACTTCATTCACAAAGGCTGCTTTGGGTGCAGAAGGCGTTGGTAGTGATGTTACTATGATAATTGGTAATGGTTATACCAAAGGTCACGCAGAAATTACTTTACAAGAACTTCGTGAGTGCCCTAAATTAAGAAAGGTATTCGAAGAATTGTATGCTTAATTCCTCTTTTGATTGTACTATTTAATAGTATAATCAGTGGATTTTAAGAAATAATTTCTATAAATCAGTTCATAAAAAAGCAGAATGAGATTCGATTTAGTTTGAATCTCATTCTGTTTCTTTTGTAATATGTCTTAGTTAAATCTTACTTAGACTCTCCAAGACAAAATCCTTATTTCTTGTAACCGATTGTTTGGAAAAGGTAGATTCTTTGGAATTTGCTCAAATTCAATAACTCTGCAACTTGTTTTTCTTGTCTTGCAGCATAACGAGTTACCGTTCCAAGACCCTTATTCAAACCATCAGCAGCAAGATAAATATTCTCACTAACGTAGGCTGCCGACATAGCACTTAGAATAGAGGCATTGTGATGATCTTTTTGAATATCAAACTTTTCCAAGTTAGAGACAATGGCAATATTAGTTACATTGCCTGCAAAACCACCCTCTCTATCGGTAAGAGGACGAAAATCACCTTCTTTTACTAAGACCAAAATATTTTCTTTTGCGTTCCAAAGGTACACACCTTTTGATAGAAATACGTACAAATCAATATCTTGGCGATTCATTGCCGATGGTGCCGTACGCTTGCCGTCTCTTACATAACCAAAACCTGCCCATAGCATAGTCGAAAGGTCTTCCATCGAGATATCACCCTCTTTGAAACTTCTGTCCGATTGTCTTATGGAGAGAGTTTTTAGTATATTTTCGCCACCATCTGTCTGTGGCTTTGGCAATTGTATATTCTGGGCGTTAAGACTTAATCCTCCCAAAACAAGAATAGATATTAAGGCTATCTTTTTCATAATTTGTATAATTAAAAGTTAATTTTCTGTTTGCAAAGGTAACAAAAATTTTGTTATCCGCAGAAAATAGGGATATATTTTTTGATTTAGTCGAAGAATTTCTACTGCGAAATGGAGTTTGCACCAAATTCTCGTTTCAAAGTCTTGTGAAAACGTCTGTGATATAAGAATCCTGCCACCAAAAGTCCCAACAAAAATCCTGCAAATATACTCCAAGTTCCTAATTTTAAGATAAATCCGCAGATATATGCAGACGGTAAAGCGACAAATAAATATGCTATGATTGCGTATAGTGTAGGTTGGGACACATCGTTAATTCCCCTTAATCCAGCAAGTCCTGAGACCTGCGTGCCGTCTATTACTTGGAATATGCCCGCAACAATGAAAAGGGTAGAGGCTATCCTAATTACTTCTATATCAGTAGAAAATAGCATGGCTATGTATTTGCCGAAAAATATGAAAGTAATCGCAAAGCAACTCATAATCAACAGAACCATTTTCCAACCAGTAAAGAATTGCTTCTTAATTTCTACCACATCGCCTTTGCCATACGCATGCGAGACGAGGACAGTCGTTGCCGAACAGATACCACTGGCGATAAGGAAAGTAGTACTAAAAACTGTGTTAATTATTTGATACGCAGCCAATGACGCAGTTGATACCCAGCCCATCATAATGGTTATACCAAAGAGAGCAAAAAATTCGATAAACATTTGTCCTGCAATCGGAACTCCGATTTTTAGCAAACATTTATGCATATATAATGATAGTTTGTGCCATCTAAATTCCTGAATATAAGATTTGTATACTGTATTCACTCTCATATATAAGAGAAAAGCAATAGGGGAGAGTAGGCGTGCAATAAAAGTGGATAGACCTGCTCCGAAAATACCCATAGACGGACAACCTAACTTGCCGAATATGAACACCCAATTGAGAAATATGTTCAAAACGTTGGCAGATATTGTGATAATCATAGCGACTTTCGTATTGCCCAGTCCTTCAAGGAATTGTTTGAAAGTTAGGAAACACATCATTGGTATAAATGACAAACTTACTATTATATAATAAGGTTTGCACAATTCAACGACTTCTTTTGGCTGACCGAATAGGTGTAAAAACGGCAGAATGGCAAACAAAATTCCGACCAAACAGATTGATAACAAGAAGTTTAGCGACATAGAATTTTCGAACAAATTGGTTAGGATATTTTTCTTACCTTTGGCGTGATTTTGTCCTGTTAAGGGTGTTAGAGCCATAGAAATTCCCATGCCGACAACTAAAGCGTTGTAAGTCATTGCCGAAGCGAAAGAAATGGCTGCTAATGAAGGCGTACCGAGACGTCCAACCATCAACGTATCAACCATTTGTACTAACTGCTGTCCTAAA
>CAVAII010000154.1:0-5222 GCA_963588535.1 Erysipelotrichaceae bacterium
CGTTAATAACGGTTTTCAATGCCATTATTTCGATGTCGGAAGAGTGCATTACCTACAAGATGCTCTACACAAAAAAATAGATCTTTCGAAGATAGATGTTGTTTTGGTGCATACAGAGTTCGATTTTATTATGCCCGTCAAAGGAGACGACGATATATTAGTTCAGTCTAAGACGATAGCCTTTGGAAATAAGAGCGTTAAGATGTTTCAAAGGATAATAGACAAGAAAACTCAGCAGGTAAAGACAACTTGTTATAGTGTATTGAGTGCAATTGACATAGAGACCAAACAATCTAAGCCTTTGCCTGAGGAATATCGCAAAGCATTCGCCGAAATAGACGAAATGAAAATATAAAATCATTAAATAATTACTTGTCATGGCAATAAGATTAGAAGATTTCAAACATAATGTTGCTCAAATTGAGGAGATAGACCAAATAGTTATAGAACCAAAAGACGCTTCGGGCGTTTGGGTAACGGATGTTAATGACAAAAAATACATTGATATGTTATCGGGTATCTGTGTACTTAACACAGGACACCGTAACCCCAAAATAGTTCAGGCTATTAAGCAACAATGCGATAAATATCTCCATGTAATGGTATATGGTGAGTTTATACAAAAGCCACAAATGGATTACGCCGTAAGAATCAAACAGTTCTTGCCCGAAAGTCTAACTCAAATCTTCTATGTCAACACAGGCTGCGAAGCAATTGAAGGTGCCATCAAAGCAGCCAAACTATATAATCATAGAGACAAGATAATTAGTTTTACCAACTCTTATCATGGTGCCACTATTGGCTGTGTTGCTATGCTAAGTGGCGAGGAGTTTCGCAGGGATTTCCTACCTCTTTTGCCATGTTGCGATAATATCCGCTTCAATTGCGAAGAAGATTTAGAGAAAATAGACGAGAATACTTGCTGTGTTGTTGCCGAGACGATAGCAGTAGGCGATGGCGTACAATTACCTAAGGATGACTATTTAATCAAACTTCGTAAGCGTTGCACAGAAGTAGGTGCTGTCTTGATTTTGGACGAGATTCAGACAGGATTTGGACGTACGGGGTCTTTGTTTGGTTTTGAGCAGTTTGGTTTTGTACCCGATATACTATGTATAGCAAAGGCTATGGGCGGAGGACTACCTATTGGGGCGTTTATTGGTAAGGAGGATATAATGCAAGGTTTGAATAATCATCACCCACTTATTGGTCACGCAACTACATACGGAGGCAATCCAGTTAGTCTATCGGCTGCTTTGGCTCAACTAAATTGTGTGGTAGATATATTAGAAGAAGAGAAACATTCAAACGCCGTGCTAACTATCAAACAGAAAGGCGAGATATATCGTAATAAGTTACAGCACAGAATAATCAAACGCACGGAAGGTATAGGACTTTTCAACGCAATATATCTTAATGACGATGTGGATTGGCAGAAGGCATTGATTTCTTGTTATAATCATGGTATAATAACTGGTACGCACCTATTTAACCCACATTGCCTAAGCATCAAACCCCCTCTAACTATCACCAAATCAGAAATAGACGAATCAATTAATAGACTTCTAACGGCATTTGATGAAGTGTAAAGACACAACGACAATAATAAAATAATTGTGGATAATTAATGGTTGAGAAAAAAGTTGTATCTTTGCAAGTCTTTAAGTAGATAATGTATCGAAAGAATAGAAAATATTCATTATATAAGAAAAGAATATGGATACAAAAGAAACAAAGAAAACAAAATGGGAAGGCAAAGTACGATTGAGCAAAACTGGTAGTTGGATATTCTATATTATCCTCGCACTTGCACTTATTCTTTTCTTATATATGTATATAAAATGGAGAATGCTTTATGGTTGATATTGATTTTATACGTTCACAATTCCCTATACTAACAACAAAAGTAAGAGATAAATATCCGCTAGTTTATTTGGATAATGCCGCTACTACACAAAAGCCTATGGCGGTTATCGATTCACTTACCGATTACTACACCAAATATAACGCTAACGTACATCGTGGTGTTCATTACCTATCTTCGCTTGCTACGGATATGTTTGAGAGAAGTAGGCAAATAGTTGCTGACTTTATCAACGCCAAACAAAAAGAAGAGATAATCTTTACACGAGGCACAACGGAGAGTATTAACTTGGTTGCACATTGTTTTGCAAAAAGTTTCCTAAAAAAAGGAGACTGCGTAATGATTACTCAAATGGAGCATCACTCTAATATTGTCCCTTGGCAGATAGCAAGAGACGATTTCGGATTTAGTTTGGATTATCTTTCATTTGATGATAATGGCGAGTTGGAGAATGTAGAAGAGAAACTATTGGCAAAGAAACCAAAACTATTATCACTTTGTCATATCTCTAATACATTAGGTACGGTAAATAAGATAAAACAAATAATTAGTTTCTGTCATAAGAACGGTATCTTAGTATTGGTTGACGGAGCACAGAGTATAGGACATAAGATAATAGATGTACAGGATTTGGACGCTGATTTCTTTGTTTTCTCGGGTCATAAAGTCTATGCACCGATGGGTGTTGGTGTCTTGTACGCAAAAGCAAATATCCTAAAAGATATGGACGTCTATCACGGAGGTGGTGAGATGATTAAGGAGGTTACTATGGAAAAGACAACATATAATGATCTCCCTTACAAATTTGAGGCAGGTACGCCTTCGGTTGCTGATATAATCGGTTTGGGTGCGGCTCTTAAATGGCTAAAAAGTAATGATCGTCAAGCAATCTATGAGTATGAGGATACGGTGCTTAACTATGCTTTGGAGAGAATGCACGAGATAAAAGGCGTTCGTATATTTGGCACGGCAAAAGAACATTCCTCTTGTATTTCTTTTCTTGTTGAGGGAATACATCATTTGGATTTAGGTACATTGTTAGACGCTATGGGTGTAGCCATTAGGACGGGGCATCATTGTGCAGAACCTGTTATGCAGAGGTTTGGTATCGAGGGAACAGATCGTCTCTCTATTGCAGCCTATACAACAAAACAAGAGATAGACGCTTTTATCCTATCGCTTAACAAAGCAATAAGTATCTTAAAGTAAGCACAGAAAATAATAACCAATAATTATAAGTAGTCAAGTATATGTCTGCTTTCAAAACAATAAGCAAAGCCTCACAGTCGGAGTATAAAGAAATGAAAAGTAAGTTTCTTTCTTTTGCTTATCCTATATCTTGTGTTGAGGACGTTAAGCCGTTGGTAGATAACTTGAAGGCAGAATATTTCGATGCTCGACATCATTGTTTTGCATGGCGATTAGACGAACAGACTATCAACAAAACAGAAAAGAACATAGCCACTTATCGCACCAACGACGATAGAGAGCCGAATAATACCGCAGGAGTACCTATCTTGGCGGCTATTGATTCTAAGGAGTTGAAGAATATCCTAATTGTAGTGGTTAGATATTTTGGCGGTATCAAATTAGGAGCGTCTAATTTGGCGAAAGCCTATCGTCAGGCGGCAGAAAATGCTATTGAGGAGGCAGAAATAATCACCGAAGTGCCTAAATCACCGATTGTCTTTTCGTTCGATTTTGGTGTTATGGGACAAGTGAACAAGTTTTTGAAAGATAATAGTTTTACTAAGGAGGATTATTCTTATTTGGAGGCTAATAAAATTAGGTTAATGGTTGATAATGATGACAAACAAAGAATAGAAAACACTCTAAAAAGTATCTATGGCATCAGAATCTAAATATATAGTCTTAGAAATAGTATCGATTTTGTTTGTTTTTCTAATAAATCCATAAGTTTTTGTAATTGTTTCATTGATTGCAGTTTCTATTATAATAGAGACTATCAACAAGGAAATATTCTTTACTATTTTCTTTCTAAGTTCATTATTTTTACTTAAAAAAAGTGCTATTATTGTTTTTTTTTGTATTTTTGCATCACCGAAAAGTTATAAATAAAACAAAAACAGAATAGAAAATGATTTTGGGATTAACTTTAACAACATTCTTGCTCGCATTGTGTATTAGTTTTGTACTAATGCCGCCATTTATCACCCTAATGCAAAAATATCATATTTTAGACAAGGCAGGAGGTCGTCATATCCATACAGGATATACAGCACACATGGGCGGAATTGTTATTTATATTGCTTTCATTATATCAACCATAGCAATATTGTTTCTTTTTAGACACGAGACTCCACTTAACAATCTTTTCTTTCTTACTTGTATCGTAACTATTATGCTTATTATCGGTATTAGAGATGATTTGCATAATATTTCTGCGTGGAGTAAGTTATTCATTGAGATACTTATAGGAGTGTTTATGTCTTATATCGGCATAAGGTTAGATAGTTTGGGCGGATTCTTAGGTATTTATCACGTACCTGATTGGTTTGGCTATTTGTTTACTACTTGTTTCTTTATAGTTGTTGCTAATGCCTACAATTTGATAGATGGTGTAGACGGACAAGCAGGTATGCAAGCCATTAATGTACTATTCTTCTGTGAGTTGTTTATTCTTACCGTAACAGGTGTACATAGCCATATACCAGGACTTCGCTATGCGTTTTTCTTCTATGTATGTTGTGTCGCAATGATGGGTGCTGTCGTAGGATTTCTTAGATATAATTGGCAGAAAGCAAAGATCTTTATGGGCGATGCAGGTTCTTTGTTTATAGGTACTATGCTTACTTGTGTTATTATTATATCTATGAAATACGCTATGGCAGGTAATGCGATAGATGCCTTCTTTGGTACCGAAAATCATACATTCTTTGGTCTAAGACTAAAAGCCACTATTGCACCATTCCTAACTATTTTCTACTTACCTATGGCTGACACTCTAAGGGTATTTATCAATCGTGCACGTCATGACAAAAGCCCATTCCACCCTGATAAGACGCACATACATCATCTATTCCTTCGTATAGGTTACTCACATCAAAGATGCACACTAACAACCTTTACTATATCTTTTTGTATATCTGTTTTGGGTATTGTGTTGGCATTTTTGTTCAATGATAATGTTTGCATACCATTGATTATTGTATCTTGGTTTTTATATGTTAAGTTATTACATATTTATATCAAGAAAAATTTTGATAAAGTTGGACTACTCAAAAAACAAAACTAACTAACAAAACAAATGGAAAATATAGACAACAAAGAAGGTTTATCGGTTTATCTAAAAAATGTTTGTATAGCATACGACAAGACAGTACTGGCAGATGTTAAT
>CAVAII010000155.1:0-14575 GCA_963588535.1 Erysipelotrichaceae bacterium
GGGTAGTAGCGTCATATTTGGCTAAATTTGGCTCACCTTCTCTTAGTTCCCTAAATTTTCCTCTTACATTCACGCTAATTGTACCGCCATTACGAACTTTTTCTATCAACTTTTTCGCCTTATTCTCGTTACAGATAAAACAATATGCAACTTCCTTGTAATTACCTGTTTGCATCTCGGTATAAATCGTAGGTCTACCCTCGTACATCTGCAATGTGGCTCCATCAACACTAATTTCTTGCGTAATTAATTCAGTAGTGCAATCTCCACAATCATCTTCAGAACAAGAACTTAACGTAAATCCCGAAATAATCACAAACACGGCTACGAACAAATATTTTTTCATCTATTTTTCCTCTAATTATTTATTATTTTCTCTTTTTTTAGGTATTTTTTCGTCTATTTTCATACCTTTTTTATAAGATTTTATCCCTTTTACCTTTGTTTTTTCTACCTTAAAAACAATCTCTCTACTATTATTTTATTGTTCTACGCCGTTCAAAAATACTTTATCCACTTTGTTCTCACCATAGAAGTAAGGGATATATTCAAGCGTTGGTATTTGTTTGGTAATAAAGAAGTTCGCACGTTTACCCACTGCTATACTTCCGCATTGATCCACAACGTCCATTGCATACGCCGAGTTGATTGTAGTAGCGTTGATAGCCTCTTGTGGAATCAAATGATAATTAACGCAAGCAAAAGTAAGAATCAATTGCATATTGCCACTCGGAGATGATCCTGGATTGAAATCACTTGCCATTGCTATCGGTAAACCGCTGTTAATCATCTCTCTTGCAGGAGCACAAGGCATATTTAGGAAGAAGGCTGCACCAGGTAATATAGTTGGCATAGTTTGAGAGGCTTTCAATACCTCAATCTCTTCTTTTCCAGTGTGTTCTATATGATCTACGCTCAAAGCATTATATTTTACTCCAACTTGTATACCACCGCTTTTTGCCAACTCATTAGCGTGGATTTTGGCTTTTAGTCCGTATTTCATACCTTCGAATAACATTCTATCAGTCTGTTCTACTGTGAAAAAGCCTTTATCACAAAATACATCAATAAAATCTGCTAATCCCTCCTCGGCTACTCTTGGCAACATCTCGTTAATAACCTTGTCGACAAAAGCATCAATATTGTCTCTATATTCTAATGGTACGCCGTGAGCACCTAAGAAATTCGCCTTAATTACCGCAGGACTAGTCTCTTTTATCTTACGAATAACTCGTAACATCTTCAATTCTGCCTCGGTTGTGAAACCATATCCTGATTTTATCTCAATTGCACCTGTTCCATGCTTAATCATGGAGTCGATTCTTTGCATTGCATCCTCGTAAAGTTGCTCTTCGTCAGTATTTTGCAAACGAATAGCAGAATTAACTATACCTCCACCTCGCTTAGCAATCTCTTCGTACGAAAGACCTTTGATTTTATCAATATATTCTATCTCACGACTACCAGCATAAACCAAATGAGTATGAGAATCACAGAAAGTCGGCAAAACTAAACGATTATTAGCGTCATAAATCTTCTCGGCATTAGTCTCTTGTAAGTCTTGCATTTTGCCGAACGCCTTTATAATACCATCTTCTACAATAAGATAAGCGTTTTCTATAGATGGTAATTCTTGCATTTCATTTCCACAGACAGCCATTCTTGGTTTCTGTTCAACCTGGTATAAAACCTTGATGTTTTTTATTAATGTTCTCATTATTTTCACTTATTTCAACTCGGCAAAGTTAAACAAAATTTGACAGATAGCGATTTTTGGTAAAAAGTTTTTAAGAAAAAATATTTATAGGTCAATAATTTTTTATATTTTTGCAAACGAAAAATACGCTAAAAACTACTTCATTATGATAAATGCTAAGTATATTTTTGTAACTGGTGGAGTTACGTCTTCGTTAGGAAAAGGTATTATATCCTCTTCGCTTGCTTTGTTATTGAAAAAGAGAGGTTTCAAAGTAACTAATCAAAAACTTGACCCATATATTAATGTAGATCCAGGAACATTAAATCCGTACGAACACGGAGAATGTTTTGTTACCGAAGATGGTGCAGAGACGGATTTGGATTTAGGTCATTATGAGAGATTTACTAATGTTCGTACCTCACAAGCCAACAATGTTACAACAGGTCGAATATATAGTTCGGTAATAGAAAAAGAAAGAAAAGGAGAATATCTTGGTAGCACAGTACAAGTAATTCCGCATATAACGGACGAAATAAAAGACAAAATAAAGATACTTGGCAACACAGGAGAATACGATTTTGTCATAACGGAAATAGGTGGCGTTGTGGGAGATATAGAGTCTTTGCCATTTATGGAAGCAGTTCGTCAGTTGAAAAGAGAATTTGGTCGCAACGCTATTGTTATTCACTTAACGTTAGTACCTTATTTGGCTGCAGCAGGTGAGTTAAAGACCAAACCTACACAGAATAGTGTAAAAAATATGCTATCCATTGGTATACAACCTGATATTATTGTTTGCAGATGCGAAAAGCACCTAACACAATCCGTAAAAGACAAAATATCATTATTCTGTAATGTAGATAATCAAAGCGTTATAGAATCAATCGATGCTCCTACGATTTACGAAGTACCATTAAATATGGTAAAAGAAGGTTTGGATATGCAGGTATTGAAACTTATGAATGTAACTAATTGTCCTGAACCTGATTTATCTGGTTGGAAGAAATTCCTTTATCGTTTGGATAATCCTATTAATGAGGTTACGATAGGATTAGTAGGTAAGTATGTAGAATTGCACGATGCCTACAAATCTATTACAGAGTCTTTTATTCACGCAAGTGCAGTTACTCAGACCAAAGTACATATCCGTTGGATACATTCCGAGAGTTTGGAACAAGGAGAAGATGTTGTTAGAGAGAAATTAGAAGGTTTGGACGGAATATTAGTTGGTCCTGGTTTTGGTTCAAGAGGTATTTTGGGAAAAATAATTGCTTGTAAATACGCTCGTGAGAATAATATTCCATTCTTAGGAATCTGCTTAGGTATGCAATGTGCCGTTATAGAATTTGCACGCAATGTTTTGGATTATAAAGGTGCTAACAGCGTAGAAATGCAACCTGCAACCCCATATCCTGTAATAGATATGATGGAAGAACAGAAAAAGATCTCTAATCTTGGTCATACTATGCGTTTGGGTAATTATGATTGCCATTTATCCAAAGGTAGCAAAATATATGCAGCGTATGGCACAGAATATATAAAAGAGCGTCATAGACATCGTTATGAGTTCAACAGCAAATATAGAAAAGATTTTGCCGAAGCAGGTATGATTGCAACAGGTGTTAACCCTAATACTTCGTTAGTAGAGGTTATTGAGATACCTTCTCATCCTTTCTATGTAGGAGTACAATTCCACCCAGAATATGCTTCAACCGTTGAACAACCTTCTCCAATATTTGTAGCCTTTGTTAAAGCGGCTGCTCATTTACAATAAGATAAGTAGATAAATTATGATAAAACAATCCAAGATAGTTAGTTTATTGTCATTATTAATGATAACATTTTGTTTTGCTGCGTGTCAGAAAGAAAACGAAGAAGAAATAACTAATGACAATAACCTAACTAATGGATTGTATGTGCTTTGCGAAGGATTATTTGGGCATAACAACTCCGCATTAGACTTCTATTCTTTCTCGGATAGCACTGTAAGAAAAGATTTGTTCTCTTCAGTTAATTTTCAAGGTTTAGGCGAGACGGCAAATGATATGATAAAGGTCGGAGATGAGATTTGGATTGCCGTAGATGGGTCTGCAATGGTAGTTGTTGTTGATACGAAAGATGGTAAGATAAAGAAAATGATACCAATTGTAGATAATTCGCAAAACGAGACCAAAACAGAAGCGACAAATAGAGAACCGAGATCGTTAGTAAGTGATAATAATTTTGTGTATGTATCTTGTTTTGACGGCAATATAGTAAAAATCTCTATCAAAGATAAAACTATCAAAGACATTATTGCCACTGGCGGTAGAAATCCCGAAGGTATCGCAATTGCAAAGAATAAAATCTATGTAGCAAATAGTGGCGGACTATCATATCCTAATTATGATAACACAGTGTCTGTTATTGATATAGAGAGTTTTAAGTTAGACAAATTAATTACCGTTATGGACAATCCACAAGTATTGAAAACCGACGGAAACAAAGTATTTGTCGTCTCAACAGGTGATTATAGCAAAACTTATCGTCTAACCGTTATTGAGAATAGTGAAAAAGTTGATTCTTTGGATATTAACATTACAGATTTTGCTATTAACGATGGATTTATCTATTATGTCTACAAATCCTGGAATGATAACACTGCGACATTAAACAAGATTGATCTAAATAATTTACACTCCACCCCTATCGCCTTTGCAACCATTCCAAAAGAATTAGTACAACCTTATCGTATAGATATCTATAACAATATTATATATGTATGCGATGTGAAAGATTATAAGGTCTCAGGAGAGGTTTTCGCATTTGACCTCTCGGGTAATCTACTTTATAGTTTTTCTACCTCAATTAATCCAAACACTATTATAGATATACGCAATTAATCTATCATTAATCAAGTACTTATAGTGTTTCAAAGGGATATTTCTAAAATAAACAGAGTAAAGAAAAAGAAACGTTTAGAAATATAATTGAATCTTAAAACTATAATTCCTTCCCATCATAGGATATGAACGAATTATCTCGTATTGATAATCAAAAATATTGTTAAGAGACAACATTACGAAATATTTTTTGATAATGCTTCTGCTTGTTTCCTTTGTGTATGAGATATTTACGCTATGATCTGCGTATGCTTTCAATAGGTTTTGAGGTATATTCTCCTGCAACGACCAACGTTTATCAACCAACAAACAAGTATAACCCAAACGCCACCTTTTATAGTCTATACCAAGTATGATATTAGCCACATTCTCTGGCATATAAGGGATATTTTGTTTGTATGTATAAGAATTTTTATCCGTATCCAAAGCCTTTTGATAAGAATAATTAATCTTTGTGTCAAGGTGCCAATTTTGAGAGATAAAATAATCGAAACTTACCTTCAAATCCACTCCGTAAATATCGACTTTACCATAATTTAGCATCGTCCAAAGAAATTGATTCTGTGCAATTGCCACAATTTTGTTCCTTACATTATTATAATATATATCTCCCTCAAAAAGCAAAGAATAACGGCTATTAGAAAAGTCAAAAATATTAGCCATTGAGTATTGATTAGTCGTCTCGGGTTTCAAATCCGTATTACCCATTCGTCTATAATACAATTCGTTAAAGGTTGGCATACGAAAAATATTCTTATAAAACAAAGACATCGTCCAAACACCTTTTGTGTATTTAAGATTAAGAAAAGGAGAAAAATAATTCTTAGTTTTCTGATCCTCCTTAAACCAGTCATGATAGAGACTATGCAAAAGATTTGCTGTTATTGTAAAATCATTTTTTTTGTAATTCACAACCGCCGCAGTAAGCATAGAAAAACGCTTTGGAATAGTCTCTAAAATAGTATAATCGAGCGAATTATAGGTAATATCATTAGTTAGAACAACGCAAAACTCTTTGTTACCTTGATAAGAAACTACATTATTCATATAAATAGTCTTTTGAGTGTAGTTATCGTCCAAACCATTTGTGTAGCCTAAGTAGTGAGGATCAATGTAATGCGTATAATTCCAATCGAATTTAAGACTATTTTTGTACTTTATTTTTTCGCTTATTTGAGATGTAAATTCTGCTTGCGAAAAGAAGTTCTTATTCCACAATCTTTGCTTAGAATTTTGATAATAAAGGGTAACATTAGAAGGTAATCCACGATTAGAATAGTAATAAAACGCTTTGAGTTTCAGATTATTCCTAACCGAAAAAGTATGATACCAATTCACTTCTCCATGCGTTGAAAAGACATCGTTATTCTCCCTTTTCTCTGTTTTGGTAGATAATTTTTGATTCTCGCCGTAATAGATTTTGTAATTGTAACGTCCATCTGTGTTCAAAACATCGTACATAAACGTAAGTACATCTCTATTAGATAGTTTGCTTGCTAAAAATAGATTACCACTAACTAAATTAAACGACCCATAACTCAAAGACATATCACCAAAAAAACTTTTCTCTCTAAACTTTGGTTTCTTTGTCTCAATATCTACGCTTGACGCTGAGGCTAAGGAAGTTGCTGTTGGTAGAAAGTTCGTAAAACCTGCGTTGGCTAACGATAAAGAATTGATACTCGAAAGAGAATATTTGCTCAAATCTATTTGTCCGCTTTGATTATCAAACAAACTAACTCCATCGTATAGAACTGACGTATGATTAGCAGATAATCCTCTGACACTTATAGTCTTAACTCCACCCAAACCACCATAATCTTTCACTAAAACACCTCCTAAAAACTTTGCTGCATCACCTACGTTTTGGGTGTTTATTGTCTGCAACTGTTTAAGATTCAATTTATCTCCGCTTGGTATTTGTTCCATAAAGTCCTCATTTTTCGCCTTAATGGTAACCGTATCCAAATCAACAGATTGAATTGTATCCTGTGCAATCACATATTCTGCACTGATAATGAGTAATATATAGATTATTATCCTTTTCAATAATTTAGTCGTCTCTTTTTCTGATTTAATACTTAACGAATTTTGTTATATAAAATTGTTTGCCACCCATATTTCCCTATTACCTACGAAAATAAAATTAGACTTTATCAAAATATTATCTGATTTTATCAAAATATTATCTGATTTTATCAAAATATTATTTGATTTTATTTGAATATTATCTGATTTTATTTTGGTGTTTTCATTATCCTCTGCTTTTGTTTTAAGGGACAAATCAAAAACTATATTTTTTACTACTAAAATTTGTTTATTGTATAAAAAGTCGTAACTTTGCAAAGTGAAATTATACATACAGATTGACTTTTATGGGAAGAATGCTAGCAATAGATTATGGGGAAAAACGTGTAGGATTGGCAGTTAGTGATTGTAGTCAAGTTATCGCTACCAAATTAACTACGGTCTCTACGATGGAAATATTTCCTTTTTTGGAGAATTATCTTAAAAATGAGGAAGTTGATTTGATTGTTGTGGGTAATCCCAAACAAATGGATAATACTCCATCAGAATGTGCTAAAAGTGTGCAGATATTCGTTGATAATCTGTCTAATACGTTTCCTGATATGGATATCTATATGATAGATGAGAGATATACTTCCAAGATTGCTTCACAAACTATTGCTAAGAGCGGACTAAAAAAGAAAAAGAAGCAAGAAAAAGGTCTAATTGACACAATTGCAGCAGTTTTGATACTACAAGATTTTATGAAAATGTATCAAAATGGCGATAACACAGAAAAAACTAACGGAGAATAAGAAAACAGAACAATTAATAGATAAAAACATACTAATAATGATATTACCAATAGTGGGTTATGGTCACTCAATTTTAAGAAAAAAGACCACAGATATAACAAAGGATTATCCTAATATTAAAGAGTTAGTAGACAATATGTTCGAAACGATGTACAGAGCAAGTGGTGTAGGTTTGGCGGCTCCGCAAATTAACCTATCGATTAGCGTACTTGTTATTGATACAGATGTTTTCAAAGATACTTATCCTGAGGGTGAAGGTTGGAGAGTTGCGATGATAAATCCCGAGAAATTAGAGGAATACGGCAATTCTTGGGCGTTTGAAGAAGGATGTTTGTCGGTACCTGGAATAAGAGAGAATGTAATGCGTCCAAGTAATGTTAAAGTAAAATATTTGGATACTGATTTTGTGGAACATATAGAGGAGTTAGATGGTATCCGTGCAAGAGTTTTTCAACATGAATACGACCATTTGCAAGGTAAGGTCTTTGTTGAGAAATTATCTAACATAAGACGTGCTTTTTTGAAAAGGAAACTAAAAGATATTGAGGAAAATAGAGTGCGTACGGACTATAAAATGTTGAAATAAAAAAGTAGAAACTATCCTCAAATAAGAATTTAGAGATGAGAAAAGTATTGAATAGCATTGCTTTATGTTGCTTTGTTGGGATAAGTTTGCTTTGTACCTCTTGTAATTCAGCCGAAAAACAAGAAAAAGAACAAACCAAAAGACAGCAAGCAATAGAGGAATACGCAAACAAAATCAACGATAACCCAACAGCACTCAATAAGTTAAGTGCTGATACATTGATTAATCTATACAAAGGTTATATCAACGATTATCCAAAAGACACCATTAACGAATGGTACTTGTTTCAATTGAGTCAAGTCTATTCGGCTATGAATGAGTGCGATTCGGCATTATCTTGTTTGGATAAAATCATAAAAGAATATCCTAATGGCAAGAAAGTTGGTGCTGCATATTTCTTTAAGGGAGTGATCTTGAACGATGTATGTTTGAATAAAGAGGAAAGTGAGAAAGCCTTCTTAAAGTATATTGAACTCTATCCTAATACCAAATACACAGAGGTAGCAAGGAAAATGATTCAATTAGATACAATGAAGCACCCAGAAAACATCGTAAAATAATCTTATATTCTAAGAACTAATCACTTAGAAAACAAAAGAAGTCGGTTAGAAATATAGTATGAGTAAGATACAATTATCGGATAATTTTGGATATAGACGATTGTTGCGTTTTACCTTACCTACTATGCTAATGGTTGTTATCAACTCTGTGTATAGTATAGTAGATGGTTTGTTTGTGTCTAATTTCGTTGGAAAACAAGCCTTTGCCGCTGTTAATTTCATTATGCCTGTCCTAATGTTATTAGCCGCTATTGGTACTATGTTAGGTACTGGTGGAACGGCTTTAATAGCAAAAATATTAGGACAAGGAGATAAGAAAAAAGCAAATCAAGTATTCTCTCTTTTAACTATTACTGTGATAGTTATGGGTGTAATATTCGAGATATTTGCATTAATCTTTATCAAGGATATAGCCATTTCTCTGGGTGCAAGTGAAATTTTGGCAGAGGAATGTGTTGCGTATAGTAGAATTATTATCCTTACTCTACCTTTGTATCTATTGCAAATGTTTTTCACCCCTATCTTGGTAGCGGCACAAAAACCTCAAATGGGTCTAACACTAAGTATTATAGCAGGTTGCTTAAATATCGTACTCGATTATCTATTGATAGTTGTTTTTCATTTAGGTATAGAAGGAGCAGCACTCGCCACTACTATTAGTCAATCTGTTGCAGGATTAATACCTTTGATATATTTCTTTACGCCTAATACCTCGCTATTAAGATTTTGCAAACCAAAGTTCTCTTGGAGTGCCATCATTCAAAGTTCGACTAACGGATTTAGCGAATTACTAAGTTCTATCTCATCATCAGTTGTTGGTATGCTATACAACTATCAATTAATGCGTTATATAGGTGAGGACGGAGTTGCAGCATACGGCGTGATAATGTATGCAGGTTTTATTTTCGTGGCAATATTTCTTGGTTACAGCATGGGGTCGGCTCCGATTGTATCTTATAATTATGGTGCAGAAAATAAAAAAGAATTGAAAAATGTTTTTCGTAAAAGTCTGCATATCATATTAGTATTTGGATTAGTTATGGCAATAGGTTCGCAAATAATCTCTCCCCTATTATCCAAATTCTTTGTCGGCTACGATTATGATTTATATCAACTAACCAAAAGAGCCTTTCATATTTATTCTATATCTTTTCTTTTGTTAGGCTTTACTATCTACGCATCGAGTTTCTTTACGGCGTTGAATAATGGATTTATTTCGGCGTTGATTTCCTTTGTTCGAACGCTTATTTGCGAGACAGCAGCAGTTATTTTCATACCTATGTTGTTAGGTATCAGTGGTATTTGGCTTGCTATTAACTTTGCCGAAAGCGTCTCTCTAATTTTCTCATTTATCTTGCTCAAAAAGTACAAACAACGCTATGGTTATTAACAATAATCTATGCATCATAAAAAGAAATAAATTAAATTTGGCTTTCAATTAACTCTTGATAAAGTTAGTTTATTGATTCTCACAGACTATGTACTTATTTTTTGTATCGAAAAAGATAATAAATAAAAGATTTATCAAAATTATTCATTCTTTTTGCTGTCTGTATCAAAAAATTGTGTATTTTTGCAAAACAAATTTAAAGAATAATAGAAATGATACAAAGGATTCAAACATTATGGTTATCATTAGCCGTCCTATTGAGTATTGCTGCGTTTTTCTTTCCGTTAGCAATGTTTCAATTTCCTTATAAAGAACTTCCGTTAGACGCAATTTACAAATTATTACCTATTAATACCTCTCCTTATCAAGAGGTTCCTGCTTGGAGTGCATTGATAATGTGCTGTTTGTCAGGTATTGTTGGTTTAGTAGCAATATTTCTTTACAAGAATAGACCACTTCAAATGAGAATAGTAGCCTTTGCGTTTTTGTTCTCAATAGTTGAGTTGGCATTGTTATATTTCTATCAAATTGATGCAGGACTTACTACAGCAGTTACTAATATCTGCAAAGGCGATCCTGCACAGATAGCACCAACGATAGAGGTTGCAAAGACAACTTGGGGTATGGCGTCATTCTTCCCGATTGCTCAAATTATATTTTATATATTTGCTTTGCAGGCAATTAAGAAAGATGAGGTATTGGTAAGAAGTTCTGAGAGATTGAGGTAAGAGAGGGGAAAAGAGAAAACATTTGAAAGAGGTAAAAGGCGAAGAATAAAGAGTTTAGATAGAGACTATAGAAATAGACAGAGATGACTTTGAAAGAAACATAAAATAATAAGGAACAACATAAAATAATAATATAAAAAATAAAAACTAGCATGATCGAACTTATCAACAAGGGAGTTTATCTTCTTGATGGAGAAAAAATCGTCAATAATGCTGAGGCTGCAGCAGACGATGCTCGTGAAAATACAATAGCATATCAAATACTTCGTTCACACGAGGTTGACAAAAACAAAGGTAAGAAAATGAGAATTAAATTCGATGCTTTAATTTCTCATGATATTACATACGTAGGAATTATCCAAACTGCAAGAGCAAGTGGTTTGACCAAATTCCCTCTACCTTACGGTATGACAAACTGCCACAATAGTTTATGTGCTGTTGGTGGTACTATTAACGAAGACGACCACGTATTTGGTTTGTCTGCTGCTAAGAAATATGGTGGTATATTTGTACCTACTAATCAAGCAGTTATTCACCAATATGCAAGAGAGGCTATGACTAAGTGCGGTAATATGATACTTGGTTCTGACTCTCACACTCGTTACGGTTCACTTGGTAACATGGGTGTTGGTGAAGGTGGTGGAGAATTAGTTAAACAACTATTAGAGAACACCTGGGATATCAACGCACCAGAAGTTGTTTTGGTTTGGTTAGAAGGCACTCCAAGAAAAGGTATAGGTCCTCACGATGTTGCTATATCTTTGGTAAAGGCTACTTTCGAAAATGGTTTCGTAAAGAACAAAGTATTAGAGTTTGCAGGTCCTGGCGTTAAGAACTTACCTATCGATTTCCGTAATGGTATAGAGGTTATGACTACCGAGACTACTTGTCTTACATCTATTTGGATTACTGACGAAGAAGTACACAAATACTATAAGATGCATGGTAGAGAGCAAGATTACAAAGAGTTACGCCCTGGTAAAGTTGCTTACTATGACAGCATGATCAAGATTGACTTATCTAAACAAGAGTCTATGATTGCTCTTCCTTATCACCCTTCTAACGCTTACACTATCCATGAGTTACAAGCAAATCCTGAGAAGATTTTCAAAGAAGTTGAAGAGGATACTAAGAAGAGATTTGGCGACAAAGTAACGGTTGACCTAAAGAGCAAAATAGTTAATGGTAAAGTAATGGCAGATCAAGGTATTATCGCTGGTTGTGCTGGTGGTACTTACGACAACTTGGCTGCTGCTGCCGCTATCTTAAAGGATAAATCTACAGGTAACGGATATTTCACTGCAAGTGCTTATCCTCAATCAATACCTGTTTATTTGGCTGCTACTCGTTCTCACATTGCTGAGGATTTGTTAGAGGCTGGTGTTGCTATCAAACCTGCTTTCTGCGGTCCTTGTTTCGGTGCTGGCGATGTTCCATCTAACAATGGTTTATCTATCCGTCATACAACTCGTAACTTCCCTAACAGAGAGGGTTCTAAACCAAAGGATGGTCAAATAGCATTGGTTGCTTTGATGGACGCAAGAAGTATTGCTGCTACTGCTGCTAACGGTGGTGTAATTACCGCTGCTACAGATATTAACTACGATGTAGAGTACAAAGAATACGAGTTCGATCCACGTGTATACCAAAAGAGAATCTACAACGGTTATGGTAAGGCAGATGCTTCTGTTGAGTTACGTTATGGTCCTAACATTAAGGATTGGCCTAAGATGTACCAAATGGAAGACAATATGTTGTTAGAGTTGGCTGCTGTTATCCATGACCCTGTTACTACGACTGACGAGTTGATTCCATCGGGTGAGACTTCTTCTTATCGTTCTAACCCTTTGAAATTGTCTGAGTTTGCTTTGTCTCGTAGAGTTCCAGAGTACGTTGGTTTGAGCAAAAATATTCAAGCACAAGATTTGGAAAGAAGAAAAGGTAATGCTAACGAACATATCCTAAACGCTTTGAAACAAGTAGGTGCAGATGCTAAGAATACTTCATTTGGTTCTTGCGTATTTGCTAACAAACCTGGTGATGGTTCTGCTCGTGAACAGGCTGCTTCTTGTCAAAAAGTATTAGGCGGTGATGCTAATATCTGCTATGAATATGCTACTAAACGTTATCGTAGCAACTGTATCAACTGGGGTATTGTTCCATTTACTATCGCAAAAGACACTCCATTTGATTACAAATCAGGCGATATGGTATTTGTTCCTAATATCAAACAAGCAATCTTGGACGGCAAAGAAGAAATTGATGCTAAGGTAATAACTGCTAATGGCGTTAAGGATATTCATTTGTATTTCCAAAACTTAACCAAAGATGAAAGAGAAATCTTGGTTGAAGGTTGCTTAATGAACTATTACGCAGCACAAAAAAAATAAGAATAGAAAATAAATGATAGTGTGTGGTAAGAGTAAAAATTTTATCACACACTATTTTAAGGAAAAAGATAACAAACAAAATAAAATCATAATACACAATGGAAAAGATAAAAATGGTTACCCCATTAGTAGAAATGGATGGTGACGAAATGACACGAATTTTGTGGAAGATGATTAAAGACGAATTAATCCTTCCTTTCGTTGATTTGAAAACAGAATACTACGACTTAGGTTTAGTAAAAAGAGACGAGACCAGAGACCAAATCACAAAAGATTCAGCAGAGGCTACAAAGAAATGGCACGTTGCTGTAAAATGTGCAACTATTACTCCTAACGCACAACGTATGACAGAGTACAAATTGCACGAGATGTGGAAGAGTCCTAATGGTACAATCCGTTCTATCTTAGACGGTACTGTATTCCGTACTCCTATCACTATCCCTTCTATCAAACCTGTTGTAAAGAATTGGGAAAAACCTATCACTATTGCTCGTCACGCTTACGGCGATGTATACAAATCAGTAGAAATTCGTGCTGATGAGCCAGGTACAGCAAAACTTGTTTTCGAAGGTCAAAGTGGTAAGAAACAAGAAGTTGTTATCCACGAGTTTAAGGGTGAAGGCGTTTTACAAGGTATGCATAATACTGATAAATCTATCCGTTCTTTCGCTCATTCTTGTTTCAAATTTGCTGTTGATACTAAACAAGATTTATGGTTCTCTACAAAGGATACTATCTCTAAGAAATACGATGCACAATTCAGAGTTATCTTTGACGAGGTTTATCAAGAGTACAAACAAAAATTTGAAGAATTAGGTATTACTTATTTCTATACTCTTATAGATGACGCTGTTGCACGTGTTATTAGAAGCAAAGGTGGTTATATTTGGGCTTGTAAGAACTATGACGGCGATGTTATGAGTGATATGGTATCTACTGCATTCGGTTCTTTGGCAATGATGACCTCTGTATTGGTTTCTCCTGATGGTAACTACGAATATGAGGCTGCTCATGGTACAGTTACTCGTCACTATTACAAATACTTAAAGGGAGAAGAAACTTCTACTAACCCTATGGCTACAATCTTTGCTTGGTCTGGTGCATTACGCAAAAAAGGCGAGATGGACAACCTACAAGATTTAGTAAACTTTGCTAATAATTTGGAAGGTGCTTGTTTCGATACTCTTAACGAGGGTATTGCTACAAAAGACTTAGTAAACTTAATGCAAGGTATTACGCCAAAGGCAGTTAATTCAGCAGACTTTATCGCAGCAATCCGTCAAAGATTAGAGAAACGTTTGGGTTGCTAAGCGTAGAAATAAAGAAAGTGAATTAAATTAAATCATAAGTTTATTTCTTTATAAGTGGTTATCATACTTTTTTCTATGGTAACCACTTTTTCTTATCCTCTTTTCTGAACCTTTCTAAGACACTTTCTCTTCTTAATTCTCTCTTTTCTAATAACCTCTAAGACACTTTTCTTTCTTATCCCTTCTTTCTAAACAATCTCTCTAAAAC
>CAVAII010000156.1:0-19986 GCA_963588535.1 Erysipelotrichaceae bacterium
TAACTGACTGCATTTGTGCAGTACAATAATTTGGAATTGCTAAAACTATTATCAAAAAGGATAACAATAAATAATTTATGTGTCTCATGTCTATAACTTTTTATTAGCTAATACTTACAACTGCAAAATTATACAAAATATTTTAATTCATCAAACTTTTTATAAAAATTTTTGCAAAGGATAGGGAAAGAAAATGAGAGAGTTACTTATTGGAGACGGTGTTTAGACGCATAACGATAGGGAAGTGGTCGCTAATACCGCCAGCGTATCGCATACCTTTATAAGTAGGGGAAGGACGATCATATCTTTGTCGTTTGTCTTGTAAGATTAGAAAATTAGGTTTATAGACAAATGTTTGATTACAAGAAGTGTCGAAAACTAATCGTTGTTTTATCTGTTCGGATACTATAAACTGGTCAAAAGAAAATAGAGTGCCACTAAAGACGTATGAACCTGCTTTGTCTTTGTTATTACTCATTAGATTGGTAAGTAGAGGAGGGGTATTACTATGTTTGGATTGCAACTTAAAACCTTTTGATACTGTCTCGTCCCAAGGGTTGTCGTTGAAGTCTCCCATAATAATGAAATTAGTTTCTCCTTCTTGCTTCAACTTCTCTATATTCTGGTAGATATTCTCAAAAATATGTTGTCGCAAATCTTTTTTGATATTGTTTTCTCTTCTTGAAGGGGCGTGTAAGACATATATATTCAACGTAATAGAATCTAAGATGCCTTTAACATATAATACGTCTCTTGTCCTGTCTTCTTCTCTTTGGGAGATACGTGGCAATGGGAAACTATCTATTATTTTGAATTTCTTAGGATCGTACAACAGAGCCACGTCTATTCCTCTTATATCGTTCGAAGGGTAATGGATATATTTGTAACCGACTTTTCTTAGGGGGGTGTCTTGTGTTAGGTTGTCCAAGACGGTATTGTTCTCAATCTCGCATAAGCCTATTAGGGCAGGCATTTGTTTGGAATCGATAGATATATAAGTTTTCGCCAGGGAGTTAAGTTTGTTTTTGTATTTTTTAAAAGTCCAATGTTTTTTGCCATTAATAGTAAAATCATCATCTAGTGTTAGGGTGTCATCTGTTGGATAGAAGAGGTTCTCGGTATTATGAAAAACTATTATCTCTTCTTGTGCATTAGCCAACGAGGGCAACATACACAACAAGACCCCTAATTGTTTCAATCGTGAGAGTTTATGGCTCTGTTTCGGATGATTATGAGAATATGGCATAATACAATCTGACTTTGTTTTCGGGATATAAAAATCAATTATAAGCATAAAAACAAATTCAGCGTGTAATTTGCAATGTTCTTTTCTTTAAAACATTAGACAAATACACGCTAAATCTGTGTAAAACCTTTTATTCAGGTTTGTAGAAAGGCATTCTAACAACTTTTGCCTCTACTAATTTGTTTCTTATCTCAATATAAATAATTGTATCCTTTTTAGAGAAAGCTGTTTGTACTTGTGCTGTTCCTATGTTCTTACCTGTTGAAGGAGAAGGTGAGCCAGAACGAACGTCTCCTATTTGATTACCGTCTTTGTCGCAAACTTTGTAACCGTTTCTTGGGATACCTTTGCCGATCATTTCAAAACCAACTACTTTTTTCTTAACGCCTTCTGCTTTTTGTTGCTCTAATAATTTACGATCTATGAAATCGTTGCCGTCAGTGAACTTAGTAAGCCAAGACAAACCTGCTTCGATAGAAGAAGTCTCATCATCTATCTCGTGACCATACAAACAGAAGCCCATTTCTAGACGTAAGGTATCTCTACAACCTAATCCTGCAGGCATGATACCAAATTCTTTTCCAGCCTCGAATACAGCGTCCCATATTTTCATTGCATCTTTCTTGTCGAAATATATTTCGCAACCGCCTGCTCCTGTATATCCGGTAGTAGAAAGCAATACGTTTTCAACTCCTGCCAAAGTTAAGAACTTGAAGGTGTAATATTCCATATCCAAAATAGGAGTATCGGTTAGTTTTTGCATAACCTTCATAGCATTAGGACCTTGAACAGCCAATTGTCCGTAATGTTCACTCTCGTTAGTAAAGTCAACACCAAGTTTAAGACCCATTTGTTCTGCTATTTTAGACATCCAATTCCAATCTTTGTCGATGTTAGCAGCGTTAGGTATCATAAAATATTCGTCTTCTTTGATACGATAAACCAACATATCGTCTACAATACCGCCTTTGCCGTTAGGTAAAACAGTATAAAGTACTTTACCATCAAATAAAGTATTGATATCGTTAGAAGTACAATATTGTATAAAATCGTGTGCTTTAGGACCTTTGGCTCTAAACTCACCCATGTGAGATACGTCGAAAACACCTACATTTTTTCTAACGTTATGGTGTTCTTCTACCAAAGAAGTGTAAGAAATAGGCATATTATAGCCTGCAAATTCTGCCATTTTTGCACCAAGTGCAATGTGTTTTTCGGTAAATGGTGTGGTTTTCATTTTTTATCTTTAATTTAAATTATTAATATTCTTCCTTTTCTTTGTTTAATCTTTTGATACAACTTCTTTTGTGCAAAAGAATTTCGTATATCTATAAGACCAAATATTATTCTTAGATAACAACTTATTTTCTCTTTTAGAAAGACAGAATAATAAGTTGCAAAGTTATAAAATTTTTTTGTTATCTTCGTAAGTTTTCAACAATAATTCATTTCCGTCCCATATTCCGTATGGTGAATCCTTTATCCAAGCACCCGTGTTTAGGTATTTTGATCCGCCCTCTAAGGAATAGAAACTTTTTATATGACGATGACCAAAGATGAAGTAATCTACATGTTTTGTTTTTAGATAATTTTGACAAAATTCCTTCATTGGCTCGCGTCTTTTTGGGTTAGTGGTATTATATTCTGAGTCGGGGGCATCGTATTTGGCGTGTTTGACTCTATTACCTCTACTCCAACGTCTTGCTAAGGACAAACCAATGCAGCCAGGTAACAAAGAAAAAAGCCACCAAAAGAAATGATTGCTAAATACAGCGTCCATAGCCTTGTAGCCCCAGTCTTTATCGTCCAAACCATCGCCATGACCGACAACAAAAGTCTTGTTATCAATCATAATAGTATCAATATTCTTCCTATATATATTAACGCCTAATTCTTTTCTAAAATAATCTCTTTGCCAAAGGTCATGGTTGCCACGAAAATAATTAACCTCTATACCTATTTGTGTCATGTGTTTGATTTGTGCCATAAAGGCGACAAAACCTTTTGGAACTGTATCACGATATTCGAACCAAAAATCGAAAATATCACCTAATAAGTAAACTGCCTTAGCATCTTGCTCAATGGATCGAAGAAACCTAATGATTCTTTCTTCCTTTGCCTTCTCATACTCGTACGAGGCTAAACCTAAGTGAAAATCCGAGAGAAAATATATGTTCTTTTTCGTTTCCATAACACAAGAGGTATTATTTTTCGGTCGTAATTTGTCTCAAACGTAAGACTTCGTGTTCAAGGAACTTGGTGTTTTTGTTCTCAGGATATTTATCTTTTAGTCCAGACAATACTTTCTCATATACATCTTTATCTTTTATGGGATCAATTAGATGAATGTTCTCTAAATCACTATCATATAAGGCAACAAGTGTTGATAAACTGCCGACATTCGTATTGATAAATCCTATTAAGAACTCTCTTTGCGACTGCATTAATAGATTAAATCTTTGTTGAATCACATTTCTAACCGAGTCATAGTCTTCTTGTGAGGTTTCTTTCAATTGTTCGCTCATATTCTTTAAGGCAAAACGAGCCTTAATCTTCTTATCATTAAGAGTTTTTAACCTTAGGCTTTCCTCACTTCCAGAGATCTGGTAGGTAGTTGCTAAATTCTCGTAGTCGGCTGTGATTTTGATTTTTTCTTTTTGCATAGGGAGTAAAAGAATTGCATCATTCTTGCCTCTAAGTGTAAGGATAGTAGGGTCTTGTGCTTTTCTTTCGATTTTGAATTTACCATTCTTATTAGCATGTATGGTATCCAAGACAGTTTCAATACCTTCGAAACGCTCAACTAAGTATAAATCACACTCTTTGCAGTTTTTGAGTTCTCCTTTTAAGACATAATCGTTATTTTCTCGCAAAAAGAATACAACAAAAAAGATAATCAAAAGAGCAATTATCACACAAAATATTTTCTTATACTTTTTCATTCCTTTTCTTTATTTTTTAGCATTATAAAATCCATAATCGTTATAGCAGCAAGACTTTCCACAATTACAGGCGTACGCAAGACCTGACAAATATCATGCCTGCCTTCTATAAGCATTTGTTTTCTTTGTCCTTCTTTGTTTATTAACGTCATAGGCTGAGATAAAGTATGTATAGCGTGCAAACCTACATTGAAAACCACAGGCATTCCGTTAGTTATACCTGCATTTATCCCGCCACAATGATTAGTTTTGGTAGTAAAATCACTATTCCATTCGTCTATATCCTCACTTCCGAGAAGGGTATCACGATTTTCGATGTCTCCGATAGAAAAACTTGTAGCAGAAGGGATACTCATCATATTCTTAGCAAGTATTGCCGAGATTTTATTAAATATAGGATCTCCCAAACCTGCCTTTATCCCCTTAATTTCGCATCTTATTTTCCCGCCTATTGTATCTTTTTGATTAGAAACTTTTTTTAACAACTCTTCTGCCTTATCTCTTTCCTTTATATAATCAATTCCTCCGATTTGAGAGACTATTGCCGAGATGGTTATGCCTTTTTCTCTTAAAAACATCTTAGCAATTCCACCTGCTATCACAACCGATAGAAACATTCTCGCAGAAGCCATATCTTTGTACTTTAAATCATCTTCCTTGAATAAGATAAAGTACGGATAATCTGCGTGTGAGGGGCGAAAATATCCTTTGAAACGATCGTAATCTTGTTTTCTAACGTTCTTATTAAGGGAAATAAATTTTATATCCTCGCCATTAGTTTGATTATTAGTTATACCGCTTAGGAATTGTACGCTATCTTCTTCTTTTCGAGGCGTTCCAAACTGTTGAGGTCTGCGTCTGTCAATATCTTTTTTTATTAAATCATAATCTATGCTTATACCCTTTGGACAATTCTTTATTATACCTCCAACGTATTCTCCATGCGAAGAACCAATTACTTGTAAAATAAACTCTTGTCCTATTGTATTTTCCATTATCGTAGATTATAAACTAACTATTATTGACCAAAAGAAACTATCTATAAAACTTTTTTGTCTTTTGTTTTGATACCCTTTTTATATGTTCAGTAGTTACTAAAATAAAATCAAATATTATTCGAATAAAGTTAGATATTATTCAGATAAAATCAAATATTATTTGGATAATATCAAATAAAAATTCGCTGTTATAAATAGTCTCTTAGAGAGAATAAATTTAGATTTTGGAATCAACGAAATTCTCTTTCACAAATCGTAAGAAACGTTCGGAGAACTCCTCATTGCCTTTCTTAGCATAACGAACTTGTGAGAAGACTTGTGCCAAAGTCTCTAAATTATTTTCTTTAACAAACTCTTTATTAGTAGGATTATCCTCTATTTGTTTATACATCTGGTGAATATCTTCGTCTGTATAATCCTTATAAGACTCGTTATGAACAATTGCCGATAGAGGTAATCTCTCTGTTAGTTCTGGCTTTTCGTCTGGTACTCCTATGGTTAGACAAGCAACAGGGACAACACCCTTTGGTAGATTAAAGAACTTACTAATCTCATCTACCATATAATTAACCGTTCCTAACCAACAAACGCCCAAACCCTTGCTCTCGGCAGCAGTAGTAATAGCCTGTGCTGCTATAGTGGCATCGATAGTGGCTATATTAAGGAAAAGGAAATTATTAAGGCTCTTATCGGCAGAACTAATCTCGCACCAATGATTAAATCTGTTGATATCAGCACATACAGTAATAACCACATCTGCACCAGTAATCATAGGTTGATTAAAATGTAGGGGAGCGTATGCTTTCTTCTTTTCTTCGTCCTTAGTTATGATAAAAGAATATAGTTGCATATTGCCACAATTAGAAGCCCTTACGCCAGCCTTTAGAATATATTCTAAGGTCTCGTCAGAGATATGTTCTTTTTTGTATTTTCTTATTGAAGTCCTTTGTTGCAAAAAATCTTTCATTATAGTATTTGCTTATTTGTTTCTTGTTATTATTGTGATTTGGTGATTATTAATAGGTAGCAGAGGTGGAGATAACCTTATCCATTGGGATATCGAACTCTTCGGTTGGCACTTGATTGATAAGTTGAAAGTCAAAACAAACACCAATCTTCTCACAAGAGCAAGTTTGTAACAAACGGTCGTAAAAACCTCGCCCTCTACCCATACGATTTCTATTAGAATCGAAAGCAACACCAGGAATAATCATCAAATCTATTTTCTCAAAGTCGGTAAATATTTCTCCCTTTGGCTCTAATATACCAAACTGTTCGCCTTTTACCATAGACTGTTCGCCTTCGTATTTCCTTAGGAGTAGATTATCACCATCTACGCAAGGCAATAGTATAGTCTTTTTTTCGTACCAAGAGTTTATAAAATCATGAGTAAAGACTTCATCGTCCATAGACCAATACATTAGTATGCAATTAGAGGATTTGAAACTCTTTACTCTCTCCAATCTCTCAAAGATAGGGACGGAGAAAAATTGTTTCCTTTCTAAACTATAAAGACTTTTTATTTGTTTTATCTTTTTTCGTAATTCTTTTTTTCTTTCCTTTATCTCCATCTTTTTGTTTTGATATCTGCTTTTATTTTTTAGGGAATTCTCTTTTGTTATCTATACTATTATTAATATGATGAGGCTTTGATACCCAATTGTCTTATCTTGTCTGCGTATTTTTCCAATTCGTCTTTCTCTACCTTAATAAGATGTTTAGCAGGAGGTATTCTATCCAAAGAATATAGCATAACTTCTTTTGGATTAGTCTGTTTAACGATATCCAAGTAAGGTAAGAATTCTTCGTCTGTTGTGTTGTCTATAATTTGTCCATCGTTCTCGCCACGCAAAAGCATAGTCTGTATAATAGCATCACTACCGAAGCGGATAATATTTGATTTTATCTCCTCGAAAGAAGCACTTACAGGCTGTGAAATCAGACGATACATATTTATTGTCCCTGCATCGATCTTCAATAATGGGTTATCAATCAAATGAAGTGCCTGCCAAACATTTGGTTTGGAGAGCATAGTGCTATTAGTTAAGATAGTAATCTTTGCTTGTGGGATATACTTGTTACGCAATGCGATAACGTCTTCCACAATTGCCAACAACTCAGGGTGTAAGGTAGGTTCGCCATTACCACTAAAAGTAATAGAATCAACCTTTGATCTATCCTCTTCGCTATTATTAGTACACCATTTTTCCAAAGCAGATTTTATCATCTGTCTATCATTAAATGGGACACTAACACGTGTATCTATCTCGTTCCAACCGCATTCGCAATAGATACAATTAAACGAACAATATTTTTTTTCTGTTGGTAAAATATTTATACCTAAGGATGTGCCTAAACGTCTTGAATGTATAGGTCCTACTATTATATTCTCAAAAAGCATATCTTATTTCTTTTTTTCTAAAAAAGTCTTTGCATTAACGCAAAGACTTCCTGCTTTGTTATTATTATACTTATTAAGAGTTAAATCTTATTCTATCTTATTTAGAATTGCCACCAGAATTACCTGTTGTATTATTAAGAGGATTATATTCCCAACCATTAACAGAAGCATTATCTGTATTTAGCGTAAGTACCTTAACCTCATAATAATGTTGCCTACCAGTGTATTTATTCTCTAACAAGACATTAGTTGTTGTATAGATATTGCCAGTAAAAGCGAAAGTCTCGTCAGCATTAAGGGTTATTGTATCAGGGGCTACAACAAAATAATTGATAGTATCAGAACCCATAATACTGGTGAAATAATAATCTCCATTATAATATGAACGGAAATCTTTGGAATTAGGAACTGCTTCGAATACATTTAGTTTAACTTTATCAAAGCCCACATTTTCCTTTACTAAAGTGGAACAATCCAAACATCTTTCTCCTTCTGCTTCGTTGCAAGAGTAGAATAAACCTCCTAAAACCATTATACAGGAGAACAATGTTGCCATTATTAGTGTTTTCTTTTTCATGTCTTTTCTTTTTATTTGATATTGTTTACTTCTAAAATTCAATTATGGTGCAAAGTTACAAATTTATTTTTTAATAACAATACTTTTTTCGTTTTAATTGTGTTTCTTTTCTTTTGCGACAAGTCTTGGTTGTCCTTATTTGGAATAAAGATGTTTTCTTATAAGAGGGTATATCTCCTTATAGAATATATCTTTTTCGATTATGCGATAATGGGGTAAATAAGTCTCTCTATAAATAGACGAATGCGAACAAACGTATGCGTTTTGATTAAAAAGTTTTTCTATTTTGTCTTTGTCTTGTTGATAATTGCGTAGAGAAATATTCTCTTTCTCTATATAAGTAGTTATTTGCAGCCATAATCTCTGTAAGTCTTCCAAAGAATATTCTGTTTTTATTTGCGAAGAACGTATAAAGCAATCTGTTAATAATTCTTTGTTTACATAACCATTTTTTATAACAGACAGATTGACTCGAATATAATCTCCGCTTATTCCTGTCGTTTGATAGAGTGGGTAATGGGGAGAATATTCTTCCATTAACTCTTTATCCAAATATGCTATCACTTTGTTTTTGTCCGAAACCAAATGTTCTGGACCGAATATCGATTGAAAAAAAGATTTATACAGATCTTGTAAAGTGGAAAGCGGGAATAATTTGAGATTTTTCTTAACAAAATATTCTATTTGCCAATTATCCAACTGCGTTTCTCTGTTCTTGTTCTGTGCAAACAACGAATTAGAGTAGCATAATAGCAAAACACACAATCCAATTATTATTTTCTTTGTTTTCATTCTATGGTTATAGACTTATTTCTTAACACTATCTACGTATCTATTATCCCTACCGATTAGAAACCTGGTAATTCTAAGAAAAGTGTAGGTAACAACAATAGATAACCTAAGATTATCATAAGCAAAATAAACTTCCAAGCAAATTTAACCCACTTTATATATGGTATCTTTGCTATTCCCAAGACAGCAATTAACACGCCCGAGGTAGGTGTTATCAAATTAGTAAAGCCATCACCAATATGGAAAGCCGTAACGGTAGATTGCAGTGAAAGTCCTACGGCTGTGGAAATATCTCTAAATATCGGCATTAGCATTGCCGCTTTGGCAGTGCCTGAAGTGATTAATGCGTTCATTAAAGTCTGAAAACCATACATTATACTCAATGTTCCAGACTTTGAAGTGCCTTGTAAAGAAGATGTAATGCCGTCTAACATCATCTTAATTACGCCTCCATCTTCCAAAATTACGATAATACCAGACGCTAATGCGACAACCATAGCAGCACTTAACATATCCTTGCAACCATCTATGAAACTCTTTGCAATTTGATTTGCACTCTTACCACTTATTATACCTATTATTATTGCCATAGCAAAGAACAAAGCAGCAATCTGTGCAAACTCCCACTCAAACATAGTTACTCCTATTATCAATAGTACAATTACCAAACCTAAGACTATTAAGGAAAGTTTGGCTACTTTTGTATTTATCTCATTAGTAGTAGTCTCGGAGAGGTTATCGGCAACCATGGTAGTAGTTTGTGAGGATTTGTGTCTGTGTGCATATCTTAAAACAAAGATAATACCGATAAGAGTGAAAATCACCCATATCACAAACCTATATTCAATACCCGAGAACATCTTAATGCCTGCTATCTGCTGAGCAATACCTAATGTAAAAGGATTAAGTAAACACCCTGCAAAGCCAAGACCAGCCGCCAAAAAACACATACATACCCCCACAATCTCGTCATATCCCATGCGTTTGCTTAATGGTATCATAACCATAACAAAGGCTATTGTCTCCTCACTCATACCAAACACGGCACCAAACAGAGAAAACAAAGTCATAACAACTGCAATAATCACATTATTAACCCCTAAGAAACGAAAAAGACGATATTTCTCCCATTTCTGTCCTTGCTTTATTAACTTGTCTACACCATATTCTATGGCCTTAGTTTCGTTTAGTATCCAGAATGCACCACCTATTATCAATATAAATGCTATTACCGAAGGAGCCTTTGCAAAACCTTTGAAAAAAGCAGAGAATACTTGCCAAGTTTGTGCTTCTGCCCCTGGTACTACCCAAGTTGATATGGCAGCAAGTAGTATCATACAAAATATTATAACGTATGTATGCGGTAGTTGTCTTGTTTTTTTCTGTTTGTTAGTGTTTGAGGACATAATCTTTGTTATTGTTTTGTTGTCGTTAGTACTTTCTTTATTATTGTCTTAAAAAACTAAAATTTCATCTGTCGAACTACTTCCCAAAGGACAATTCCGCAAGATACACTTACATTAAAAGAATGTTTTGTCCCAAATTGCGGAATTTCTATCACACTATCACAAATATCAATTACCTCTTGATCTACTCCTTCAACCTCATTACCAAAAACTAATGCGATACGATCTTTTCCTCCTTTGTAGTCCTGCAAAAATATACTATTCTCAGTCTGCTCAACGGCGATAATCTTGTAATTCTCTTGCTTTAACTTCCTAACACAATCAATAGTTGTGGGTGAATATTGCCAATCTACGCTCTCGGTTGCACCTAAGGCTGTCTTGTTTATTTCTCTGTGTGGCGGTTGTGCAGTTATGCCACAAAGATATAGTCTTTCCAAATGAAAGGCATCGGCAGTGCGGAACATAGATCCTATATTAGACATACTACGAATATTATCCAAGACCACAACAATAGGAGTTTTCTCACTATCTTTAAACTCTTGAACGGATATTCTGTGGAGTTGATCCATTGATAACTTTTTTCTTTCCATAGATTTAAGTTTTTTAGTTTTCTTTGCAAGTAATTCTAACGCCTAATTGTTTGAATGTCTTCTCATCGTAAGGATACAATGGCAGAAAATACCTAACTTTTTTCTTAATCATTAATGTTGTTGGATCTATAGACCAATTCTCTGCAATCCTTATAGCCGTAATATCCTCAGGCAGTAGATCCGAATAGGTATTTATCACACTATCTCTACCTGTCTCCTCATCATAAATATTTGCGGTGGATTTCAATACAAACAAATCGTCTATCTCTTTTGGAGAAACGAAATTAGATCCGTCTGAATGCAAAAGTGGTATCTTTTTCCCTTGAACATTATCAAATATACTTAGTGTTAATGGCATCTTAACTGGGTATTTCAACTCCAAAACACTAAGAATAGTATCAGGAATAGAGAATATAGGCGTATTAATGGTATTCTTACTTACTTGTTTTGCGGTATCCTTTGGAAAAATCCAAAACAAAGGCATCTGAATAGTATCATCACAATTCTCTCCAAACGATTTGTAATGCACAATATAAGGTTGATACGCAATAATCTGCTTATCAATAGTAAGATTCTTGTAATTGTATTTCACAGCCTCCTCAAAATCGTACGCAGATATATAAGGAATAATATAGGTAAGGGCATTATTCTTATTTAGTGTCTTACCTTGTTTCTTTTCGAAAGCAATAACACGATTAATTACGCTATCAAGACTTATCTCTCTTTTTCTATTATCGTAGATTTTGATTTCCTTATTCTTAACCTTATTAAGAATGATTTTGGCTAACTCTTCCCTAAAATAACCTGTTAAATGCTCGTATTTTTGATGGTTAAGACTTTGGAAACATTCCCATTCAGGATTAAAAACTCCTACTTTGTGAGTCTCATATTCAATACTATAATCGCTCTTTTGAGCATTTAGACCAATACTAAATAATACGGATAATATTATTAATAACTTCGTTTTCATCTCTTTCTCTCTTTTTATCATATCCATAGATAACACCTTAGTCTTTTCTTATATAAAACAAAGGATAGAAACCAACAAATGTACCACCACTCGTAAAAATCCGAGTAACAGGAGCATAATAATTGACTTGTTTGTAGAAATTATTATTACCTTTATCATAAATAATCTCTTCTCCAAATCTTAGGTAATCAATATCATCACTATTGTAAGTAAGATTGATTATTGTGTCCTTCTCTATTTCGTTTTGATTATTATCAACAGTATAAATCGTAGTAGAGACAGAATGTTTCCTTCTTTTTTCTAATTCTGGCAAAGTAAAGGCATTAGGTATATCAGGGCTTTCATAACATAGAATTTCCCTGCTATCAGTCTTGCTAATCAGACGTTCAAAGAACGGAATAGAATATTCAGCCTCCAAATTACTTTCCCACCAATGATAAGGCTTTGGATTATATATCGGCATAGTGTATTGAATATTCCTGGTAATCAGTAGAGTGTCGTTGGTCTTTTGGTTATTATTCTGCCTTATCCACCCAATTTCGTATTCGAAAGCCTTTTGTGATAGTAACGAATTGTCATTTACCAAACTCATCTGCTCAACAAAATGCACAGAATCTCTTTGAATGATAGGACAATAAGCAATAATCTTCTTATCTATTTGCATAGTCTTAGTATTCCAAGTCCATTCCTCCATAAACTTAATAGCACGAATCTCATTTTCAAATACTTTGTCTATGTTTTTGGTAGAATACTTGTTGTTATCTATCTTATTCAACCGCTTAACTAAGTCGTTAATCATAGTATCCCACACAATAGTGTCTCCTTCAAAGGTAGTAAGAAAGAGTTTTTTGTTCTTTGCTTTGTTAAGCAAGTCGTCCATCGCCTCCCAAAAGAACCTCTTGTTTACTATATAGTTATAAGCGATACTATCTTTCTTATCAGACGAAAGAACTGAGTTTTCGGTCAGCCTTACTGGGTAAACAATTTTCTTAGTCAAGAGACTTTCTTGCCCAACGCAGACCAAACTAACGTAACAGATTAAAATACAAATCAATCTTTTCATTTTCTATAATGACAATCTAAAAACTTTGGCAAAGATACTATATTTTTTACGAATAGATATTGTCTTAGCAGAGAGAAATATGGATTGGTTGCAAAAAAGTTTTTTAACAATGCGATGGTTTCAGAAAAATTTTGTATCTTTGCAACAGATTTTATAACAACATTAAAAAACTTGATGATTATGAAAAACAAAATGGTTTTGGCACTTATTCTTATCGCAACATCTTGTTTCTTTGGAGAAATACTAAATGCAAACACCCTTTCGCATTCTTACGAAAGCAAAACACCTTATTATATAACCAACTCATTTTCTTATTCTTCCAAGACAATATCTAATAAAACTTTCCCTATATCTAATTGTATCGTTATGGGTGCTGTTGAGGTTTGTAATAATCTAATAAACACTGCGATACCTTCATTATTTATTAGAGCAAATAGTGCTTTCATTAGATTTAATCGTCTAATAAACGCAAAGACGTTTGATTTGATTTCTATTTTTGGTGATTTTATCCCTCTTAAATTGCCTTATTTACAAAATATTACGCCTTGTTATCGAAATATTATCGCAAGTTATCCAAATAAAATCAGTAATTATCCAAATATTATCGCAAGTTATCCAAATATCTTCAGTACTTATCCGAATAAAATCAGTATTCGTTGAAATATTATCAGTACTTACCAGAATATTATCAGTAATTATCAAAATAAAATCAGTATTCGTTAAAATAAAATCAGTAATCGCTGAAATAAAATCAGTAATCATTAAAATATTTCCTTATTTTATCAAAATAAAACGCCACTTTATCAGAATAAAATGACACTTTATCGTGATAATCTGCCACTTTATTTTGGTAAGGTGTGAGAACAGTAAAAAATTGTCTTTTTTATGGAAAAGAAGGTCAATATTGCCAAAAAGGAAATCAAGACCACCGAGAAGGAAGTTAGAGATTATGAAAAAATTGTCTGATTTTATGGAAAAAGAGGTTAATATTACTACAAAAAGTTGTGATTTTAGACTAAAAAGTTGTCTATTTTATGGAATGTGTTGTGTATTTTACTACAAAATTCTTTGATTTTGGTCGAAAATTTTTTGATTTTGGTCGAATATTTTCTCAGAATAAGAAATTTTTAACAATATGAATTAGGCTATAAAATTACTTTCAAAAGGTAAGAAAAGCAAGGGGGAAAGGAAGAAAAAGAGAGGAAAAGAGGAGAAGTGAAGAAAAATATATTAGTTTGATATACACGAGATTAACAGAAGAGTATTAAAAAATAAGAGATAATTTTTTGTCAGTAAGAAAAATATTTGTAATTTTGCAAACGCTTTTATTAAAAATGGTATCTGTAGTTCAGCGGTTAGAGCACCGGATTGTGGTTCCGGTTGTCGTGAGTTCGAATCTCACCAGGTACCCTTTTTTTATTTATCTTTTTTTATTTCAAACGTTATACTACCTTCGAATAAATGAAATCAGGATTTGTAAACATTATTGGTAACCCTAACGTAGGCAAAAGTACGCTTATGAACGCATTGGTAGGGGAGGATTTGAGCATTATTACCTACAAGGCTCAGACTACAAGACATCGTATAATGGGCATACTTAATGGCAAAGATTTTCAAATGATTTTTTCGGACACTCCTGGTATCGTCAACGTGTCTAATCGATTGCATGAGCAGATGTTAGGCTATATCAACGAGGCTTTAAAAGATGCCGATATTTTTCTTTTGGTTACTCAAATAGATGAGCCATTGAGGAACGAAAAAGTAATGAGTAAAATCATTAATAGCACAACTCCTGTCGTGGTAGTAATTAACAAAATAGATATCTCCTCACAAGAGGTGATTAATAAGCAAATTGCTTTTTATCAGAACCTTATTCCTCGTGCTGTGGTCATACCTGCTTCTGCCAAAGAGAAGTTTAATGTGGATAAAATCCTAAGTACTTTGTACGATATCTTACCCGAGAATCCGCCTTACTTTCCTCAGGACGAGTTGACGGATAAATCTATGCGTTTTTTCGCAAGTGAGATTATTAGACAGAAGATACTTCTCAATTATGACAAAGAAATTCCTTATAGTGTGGAAGTTGTGATAGATGCTTACAAAGAAGAGAAAAATATTGATAGGATTAGTGCCATTATCTACGTTGAGAGGGAGAGTCAAAAGAATATCTTGATAGGTAAGAACGGACAAATGATAAAGAAGATAGGTATTCAGGCGAGAAAAGATATAGAGGATTTCTCTGGCAAGCATACTTTTTTGAGTCTTTTCGTAAAAGTGAAGAGTAATTGGCGAAATAATGTTAAGGATTTGAAATATTTCGGTTACGAACACTAACTAAGGGCGAGAGATTATTAGAATATATAGGTTTAGGTGCGAAAAATATTTACTTAAAGTCTTAATTCTTATTTATGAATAGCGATACGACAATAATAATAGGTGCAGGTGCGAGCGGTTTAATGGCTGCTAATCAATTGGCTATGGCTAATAAGAAAGTTATTCTATTAGAAAAGAAACAGCAAATGGGACTTAAACTGCGTATAACAGGCAAAGGACGTTGCAATCTAACTAATGATACCGATGAGCAGACTTTTCTTAGCCATGTATCTAATGCGGATTTCTTTCTTCCTTCGTTTCGACTATTTAGTAATAGGGATTTGATGGACTTTTTTAGTCTTAGGGATGTTGAACTCAAAACAGAGCGAGGTGGAAGGGTATATCCTTCGAGCAATAAGTCCAATGATATATTTTTTGCCCTATTACGAGACATCGAACACAATGATAATGTGGATATTCGCAAGAATACCGAAGTCAAACATCTAATAATAGATAATGGACGTGTGATAGGGGTTGTAGCAAATAACGAAAGACTTTTGGCAGATAACGTAATAATATGCACAGGTGGCAAGACATACCCTACAACAGGCTCAACAGGAGATGGTTATCGAATCTTAGAAAAGATAGATCATAAGATAGTTAGACCAATACCTGTTTTGGTCGGACTAAGAACGCAAGATGGTTACCCAAGAGAACTACAAGACGAACAGATAAAGAACTGTCAGGCGATAATCTCTAACGCACAAGGCGAGGTTATAGATAAGCAGTTTGGAGATTTATATTTGGACGAGTTTGGAGTTAGTGGTCCTATAATATTAAGCCTATCTCGTAGGATAGCAAGGCAATTGGATAAGGGGGAGACTATGTTCGTTACTGTGGATTTCAAACCTAAGGTAGATAAAACCAAACTATATGAGGAGATTATTCAAACTTTTCAAACTCGTAGGACAGAAAATGCTTCTTCTATCTTAAGAAAATGGTTGCCGAAGTCATTAATTACTCACGCTTTGCAGACTTGTCAGATTAATGGGCGTACTATGGGTTATAAACTAAGAGAAGAGGACGCCAAACGTTTATTATGGTATCTTAAAAACCGCAAAGAAGAGATTGTTGGCGATATGGGTTGGCGTGAGGCCATAGTTACTATGGGCGGAGTGTCACTTAATGAGGTCAATAAATTCACAATGCAGAGCAGAAAGGTAAAAAACTTGTATATAACAGGCGAATTATTGGATTTGGACGCAGACACAGGCGGATATAATCTACAAATAGCCTTCTCTACTGCGTTTATGGCAGCACAAGATATAATAAAGAAGTAAGATATATAAAAGAGGAAAAGAAATATATCGCAAATAAAAAGGTATATACCGTAAAAGGAAAGGTATATATAGCAAAGGTAAGAGAGAATCATTAAGACAAGACTTCAAGGCGAGTAGAAAACTTTGCGAATTAATAAATCTACCTAAAAAACATTGTCAGTACTAAAAAAATATGTAAATTTGCATTTTCATTTTCTAAAAAAATTCTTTTGGAGAGTGATTATGCTTGATTGAGTACTATATTAATAGGTATAGATACTATATTAATAGGTAGAAATTCAGTATTAGTGAGTAGAGATACTATATTAATAGGTAGAAATACAATATTAATGAATAGAAATACAGTACTGATAAGCAGAAAAAAGCGGAAAAAATAAATAATTAGATAATAAATATAGATAAACGTTTATGATACGCAAAGCAATAGTATTTGTAGGAATGTTTGTTGCAACTTTGGGACTTTATGCTCAAATAGACGGACACATAGATGAGATGTATATCAACGCAAGAGGTAGTTTTAATGTGCAACATGCAGAAAATACTGACAAAGGTTTCGAAGGCGAGAACCTAAACTTCGTTATAGCAGGCAAGATTTCCGATAATCTATCTTATAGAATAAGACAACGTTTCAACAAAGCCATAAGTGCTTCCAACCCTTTTAATGCTACCGATTTTTTGTACTTAGATTGGAAAGCCAATGACCATTGGACGTTTAGTTTTGGTAAACAAGAGATATATATTGGCGGATTTGAGTACGATTATGCTCCAATAGACGTTTATTTTTGGAGTGAATGCTGGGGTGAATTGCCAAGTAGTTATTCTTTTGCAGCAAGTGCTGCGTATAATTTCACAGATAAGCAAAAAATAATCTTACAATTGAGTAATTCTCCGTTTTATAACGGATCTACTAACAATCTTTCTTATAATTTAGTTTGGTTTGGAGAGATTTTTCCTTTTTGGAAAACTATTTGGAGCGTAAATGAGAGCGAGTATAGCAAAGGAAATTTCCAGAATATTATTTCTTTGGGTAACCGTTTCGAATTTTCTTCTTTCTATTGGGAATTAGATTTTGTTAATCGTGCAATAAGCGAGGATAATGGCACAGAAAAAGACGATTTCTTCTTATCTCATTGGGGTGTAGTTACCAAACTAAATTACAGATGCGATAAATGGAATTTGTTCTGCAAATTCTCGTACGATAAAGATAACAATTTCTACTTGGATCGTTACATAAAATGGAGCGATCATAACTATACAACCGTAGGAGTTGGTGCAGAATTTTTCCCTCTTAACAATGACAGACTTAGATTGCACGCAGTATATTACGCAAATAACATAGACCAGGTTGGAAATACCGAAACACGACACAATGTACTATTCGGAGCGACTTGGAAGATAAATCTAAAAAAATAATACCTACAAATAAGAATACAAACAACAGAATAACAAAAATATAGACACATAACAAAAGTTATTGTTTAGAAAACAACAGAACAAAACATAGAATAATAGATAAGAAGCAAAAAAACACAACGATTATGGCAAAGAAAAAATTAAAACCAACGCAAAGAATATATGTAGAAGCAGTAGTATTTCTTGTAGTATTGGTTGTTTGCTGTGTCGTTCTCGGTACTAAGATGGGAGCGGCTAATTTGATTAACACAGTTATGGCAACTGCACACAACTTATTACTAAATACTTGTTTCTTCCTAATGGGTATAACAGTCTTAACAGGAGCTTTGAGTAAGTTATTCGCAGAATTTGGTATAGTTACCCTATTGGAAAAGGTGTTAAGACCATTAATGAAGCCTTTGTATAACTTGCCAGGCGTAGCAGCCTTAGGTGGAGTTATGACTTTCCTTTCTGACAACCCAGCAATTATTGCTTTGAGTAAGGATAAACGATTCGCTTCTTATTTCAAAAAATATCAACTAATATCATTAACTAATTTCGGTACAGCCTTCGGAATGGGCTTTATAGTTATAATAACTATGATTGGTTATGGACACGCTGACGGGGCTATAATTGGTTTTGTAGGTGCGTTGATAGGTTCGGTTATCTCAACTCGTTTGATGCAAAGATTTGTATTAAAAAAATACCCAGAATTAAAAGAACCTGTATCAACATTATCACCTAAGGAGGTAGAAAAAGAAGAGATTGTTGCCGAGAGTAATGAAAGCGTATTTATGCGTTTTTTGAATGCTATCTTGGATGGTGGCAAGAACGGAGTAGAATTAGGTTTGGCTATTATACCTGGCGTATTGATTATAACAACCATAGTAATCCTTATAACCTTTGGACCTGATACCGCAACGGGTGTTTATAATGGTGGAGCAACTCAAGGAGTGCCTATCTTGCCTTGGTTAGCCGAGAAAGTACATTGGATATTCGAGTGGTTATTTGGTTTTAAGAATATGGAATTGATTGCCTTCCCTATGACAGCCTTAGGTAGTGTGGGAGCAGCCTTGGGTCTGGCAAAAGCATTCTTCGAAAATGGTTTATTAGATGGTAATGCAGTTGCAGTTTGTACAGCAATAGGTATGTGTTGGTCAGGATTCTTATCTACACATACAGCAATGTTGGATTCCTTAGGTTATAGAAAATGTATATCCAAAGCATTGTTGGCACACACTATAGCAGGTATTTGTGCAGGTATTATTGCTCACTTTATATATTTAGCCATAACGCTGATATTCTAAGCATCTAATACAATAAAGCAAATATAAAATGATTAGGGAACTTGTCTTATTATAGGCAAGTTTCTTTTTATATGGACAAAAAGAAATAAAGAGAAAACTAAGAATAGATTTATCCCCAAAGAGTAAGAAAAGAAAATGGCATAGTAAACAAAGAACCGATCTATTATAGATATTCTTTACAAAGTTCGTCAATTAAGTCGGATTCAAAGCCGTGAGAAGATAAGTAGTACTCTAATCGGTATTTTCTTTGGTAAGTATTGTCGATGTTGATGGTTGCTAATTTTTTCTCAAACAGATTTCGCAAGATATCTAAGTATTCTTGTTGATCGAATGTCGCAAATGCTTCGTTGATATACTCCAATTTAATGCCTTTAGACATCAACATACGTTTGATTTTTATCTTTCCCCAATGATTTTGTCTAATCTTACTTTGCGTATATAATGTAGCATAACGTTTTTCGTTGATATAATTCTCTTCTATCAACTTTTTGATGATTCTATTTGCCTTTGTCTCAGTTAATCCACGCTCAATCAAACGATTTTTCATATCCTTAACTGGTGTTTCTCTCCTGCTACAATAACGTTTGCCGTAACTATACCCTTGTTCTATTGTTTCCAACTGTTGTGCTGACATATCAAAATCAAAATT
>CAVAII010000157.1:0-2863 GCA_963588535.1 Erysipelotrichaceae bacterium
GTCTGGATCGTAACGATAATGTTTCGACTGCAAAGATATATAAATCTAACAACCCCACAAAAAAAATTTTGTTAAAAGTTGTTAAAATTTTGGAAATAGATATTAAATGTAATTTATAAGAAAAAAGAAATTTGCAGTTTTTATTAGATATATAATAAGGAATAACAAAAGAAAGGTTATTTTCTCTTGTATTGGAAACGATAACCAACACCACCCTCGATATAGTCTGCACGGGTAAAACCGTAGGCACGCAAAACTAATTGATAATACCAACCCTTATAGAATTGATACCTAAGTCCTATTCGCTGAGCAAACCTTGTGAAATACGTTTTGTGCGGTTTGTACAGATATACAATAGGTTCGACTACAAAGGATAACTTATTGATAAAATATTCGTACGAGAAAAACGCAGAAACAGTAAAACGCTCTATATCAAACCCATCAGAAAATTTTGGAGTATAGTGTTGCCAACCATACGTGCGGTGAATACTTGTATTGTACGACAAATCCATTCCCCAACCTATACTATGCGAACGAGACAAAGTGTACATCTCCCTGTATTGCAAACCAAAAATCCAATGAACATCTCTAACGGTGTCTCTAATTGTGTCGTTAGTATAATGATTTAAGGATTTGGTATAATCGGCATAGATACCTTTCTTGGCATCGTAGAAAGTAATCAAACGTTGAAAAGTTTTCTCATATTTTGGCAAAGCACCCTCCCCTACTTTATTGATTTGCTTTGGATTATAGGCAAGATTAACAAGCGGAGTGATGATATTAATACCTTTGTTCGGTCGTTTGATACAGCCATTAGAGAAATGTATAAACGCCCCACTTACGCCCAAATGCCAATTAGGATTAATATTGTATAACAAATTGATACGTGCGTGAATATACGCCTCGATAGGAGTAGAAACTGCGATATTATAGTTGTTTTCGGACGAAAAACCATCCCAAATACCCGAAATACCCAAAGCAACATCGGTTCGCAACTGCCACCTCTCGTTCTCTATCGGCATAAATCCCATAAAGGCGTACAAGCCCCATGGATTGTTGATATTCTTGCTATAATTGAATATACCATGATACAAACCAACGCCGTAACGCATCTTTCTGTGTAGATAATGCCACGACTTGGAACCATCAACTTGCTTACTTATCTCGAAAGCAAAACTCGTAACTCGGTTAATTTTAGTACTATCCACATTTTCGCCGTCCATAAAATCATTAGTCTTAGCAACGAGGCCATAACCTGTAAAGAAATTATAGGTAATATTGTCATTTTTCTGCCCATAAACAGAAAAGACACTAATAATTAATGCGAAAACAACAGCAAGACGTCTCAATTCTTATACTTTTATTAGACTTTACTAAATAGTTAGTCGAGATTATTTATTTTCTACGCTTAATCAATTCCTCCATTATCTGAATAGCGTTAGTGGCTGCCCCTTTCCTAAGATTATCTGCTACAACCCACATATTCAAACCATTATCGATAGACTCATCTCTACGCAAACGGCCAACAAATACATCGTCCTTGTCTTGCGATAAGATTGGCATAGGATAGATATTATACTGAGGATCATCTAATAAGGTTATACCTTTTTGATTTCTTAATAGGTCCTTAACATCTTCCATTTTGAAAGGCTTATTTAACTCAATATTAACGCTTTCGCTATGTCCGCCAACAACAGGAACCCTTGCGACTGTCGAGGTTATCTTTATAGTCTGGTCGGATAATATTTTCCTTGTCTCATTGACTAATTTCATCTCCTCTGTTGTGTAATCATTCGGCAAGAAATCGCCACCGTGAGGCAATACATTGCGGAAAATCTGATAAGGATACGCCTTTTCGGTAGGCAAACCTTTTTCTTCGTTATCTAATTGTTTAACAGCCTTTACCCCTGTCCCAGTTACAGACTGATAAGTGGAGACTACCAAACGTTTGATGCCATAATGTCTGTGCAAAGGGAATAATGCCAAAACCATTTGTATAGTAGAGCAATTTGGGTTAGCAATTATGCGGTCGGTATCCTTAACGGCGTCTATATTTATCTCGGGCACAACCAACGGAATCGTCTCGTCCATACGCCAACAAGAAGAATTATCGACAACGGTCGTATCATTGTTCGCAAATAAAGGGGCGTAAGTCTTTGAAACTTTGCTACCTGCGGAAAATATTGCGTATTTAGGTTTTTGATTAATTGCTTTCTCGACAGACACTACGGTTAGTTCTCTGTTATCGAATTGTATTTTTTTGCCAACGCTTTTTTCCGATGCCGCAACTATTATTTCCTCCTTTGCAAAACCTCTCTCTTGCAATACTTTCAACATAACTGAACCGACTAATCCGGTTGCACCTACTACTGCTATTTTCATTATTCCTTTGCTTTTATATATTTTTCACTTGTAAAAAACAAACTGCAAAATTAATAAATTTTACGCTTCTTTTAACTTGAAAACTATACTTTTTATTGTCTTTTTGGGTATTCTTTTTTTAGTTTTTATGCAATTTACTACCTTTATTAGGGCAAAAAACAAGTGATTTACAGCAATATCCACCCATAAAATTAGGGAAAATAGTCCATAAAAAGACTTCTTTTAAGGTAAAATAGAACATAAATTGAGCGTTTTTTGGGTATAATCAGCAGTTTTCAGAATATAATGGCGGATTATGGGTAAAGAATTGTTCTATTTTCTATATAATAGTCCAAAAAGACAAATTAAGGAATAAAATAGTCGTTTTCTATTGACATTCGTTCGAGATTATACCTATCTATATTATATATGTATGAGATTTTGGTGAAATATTCTGCCGAAAGAAAAAAATAATTCGGCCATTCATTAGAATCTTTCGGCC
>CAVAII010000158.1:0-5065 GCA_963588535.1 Erysipelotrichaceae bacterium
CCCGCCTTTTTTTCTAAAATTCTAAAAAAGAAAATTAAGAAAATTAGCGAAGGAAAATCATTCTCTTACTCTTAAAACCGTAATATTTGTCCGATATGTCAACTTTTTGCTCTAAGTTAATAGACTAATAATCAGTATTTAGAAATATTATATGACATTTCCCCTATAGAGGGGGTTGTCATATCAACTTTTAATATTATACAAAAAATAAATACACTAATCGTTAGAATAATATTAGTAAACATTTTGATAATATCAGTAAAGAATAAATTATTATCAGTAACTATTTTGATAAAATCAGTAATCGTTGGAATAACTCTTATAATATTAAGTATAACGATTAATACTAAGTTTAGTCTAATGATAGTTAGAGAATGTGTTCGGCTAAAAATCAACGTTTAGAAAGTTAACATAACAACCTCCTCTATAGGGGGAAATGTCATGTTATATTCTTCTTGGGGAGGGAGAAAGAGAAAGGACAATCAGAGAAAAATCCCCAATTGTCCAACAAAAAAAACAACAATTTATGAAAACGAATTAACTTCGAAACTTCTTAGTCTTATCTTCTTCGAAACTTCTTAGTCTTATCTTTTCTTTCTTAGAATGTTACGGTGTCCCAAAAGAATATTCTAAGACCTTGTTCGGGTGCTCCCTCGTCTAAGATTTGTATTCTTTTGTTCAACTCCTTAGCAACGTTATCCTCTACAATACATAAGGTTGCCATATTCTTACTCGGCCAAGCGTGAGAGCCGAGATGTGGCTCCCCCGTTTGTGTGCCTCGTCCTTTGACGTCGTCTAGGCGTGTATAACCTTTGATATTTAGGTCGTGAAGGACTTTGGCTACCTCGTCGACAAATGCTTGATTATATACTAAAAATGCTGCTTTCATTATGCGTTCTGTTTTAAAAGTTTGTTTCTCATTTTCTTTCTTTCACGATTAACCTTACTAGCGGCGAATGAACCATAGATAGTAGGTATAAGTACCAATGTTACAAGGGTAGAGATAGTCAAGCCGAATACTATAACCACGCCCATAGGTTGCCATAACTCACTACCTTCACCAATACCCAAAGCCATAGGCAACATACCCAAGACGGTAGTAGCAGTGGTCATAAGTACGGGACGCAGACGAGATTTGCTACCCAATACAACGGCATTGATAATACTCATACCTCTTTCTCTGTTTAGGTTGATATAATCGACAAGCACGATACCATTCTTAACCACTATACCTATCAACATAATAGCACCGATTAAGGACATCATATTAAGCGTACCGCCTGTTATCCATAAGCCAAGGAACATACCTGTAAGGGCGAATGGTACGGAGAACATAATAATGAAAGGCGAGCGGAAGGATTCGAACTGTCCTGCCATAACGGAATAAACCAAAATAATGATTATGGCACACAATAGACCAAGGTCGCTAAAGGTATCGCTTTGTTCGTCAACCGAGCCACCCAATTCGATAGCAATATTAGAAGGGATACTCAATTCGTTAGTTATCCTGTCTACTTCTTTCTTAACCTTATCGATAGTGGTATTAGAAAGGGATGCTGTTACGGTTACGATACGCTCTCTATCTTTTCTCTCAATCTCAGGTGGAGCAAATTTCTCTACTACTTTGGCTACTTCTTTTAGTTTGATAGGCTGACCAGTAGAACCATACAAAGTAATATTCTCTATATCCTCAACGCTGTTACGGAAGTCTTCGGCATAACGTACTTTGATATTGTACTCGTCTCCGTCTTCTCTAAATACAGAGGCTGTCATACCATTCATACGATTACGGATATAGGAGGAGGCTGTTGAGACACTTAGACCATTCTCGGCAAGTTTCTCTCTATCGAACTCTAAGTTGAATTGAGGGGTGTAGTCTCTACGAGAGATAGTTACGTCTCCGATACCTTCTATTTTGGCTAATTTCTCTTTGTATTGCTGAGCCAAAGCGGTTGTCTTTTCGAAGTCATAACCAAGTATTTGCACCTCGACCGTAGAACCGCCTGTCATACCACCATCTTGTCCTGTTGGAGTAACTTTGTATTTGGATACCTCAGGGTAAGATGCTAACTCCTTACGCAAAGAATCAGAAATCTCATAGATTGTCTTGTCTCTCTCGGCAACGGCATTAAACTTCATACGGAAGGATATATAGTTGTCGCCAGAGGTTTGCATAAGAGAATAAGAGTTGTCTTCATCATCTGACGGAGTACCAACGGTATAGGTCATATTTTGTAGGTCAGGGTAGTTCTCTTTAACGTATTTATGGAATCTCTCGGCAATTACCTTACTTCTTTCTACACTTGCACCAGCAGGCAACTCTATGTTACCGCTAATCTGTGCATTATCAGAGGCAGGGATAAAGTCAGTACCTAAGAAATTGACTAAGAATAGGGAACTAACGAATATAGCAGAGGCGATAATGATAGTACTTACTTTGTGATTAACACACCAAGACAAGATCTTTTCGTAACCATTGTCTAAGGCGTCTAATTGTTTTTGGATAATATCACGTATCTTGGTTAGAAGGTTGGCTTTTCTAACCTTGCCTGAGTCTTGTGCTTTTTTCTTACGGGTGTAGATTATAGAGCAGAGCATAGGGGTTAGGGTTAGGGCACATATAATAGATATAACCATTATTATACACATCATCCAACCCAATTGTTTGAACATAATACCTGCCATACCGCTAAGCATAGTGAATGGGAAGAACACTGCTATTAGGGTTAGGGTAGAGGCTACAACGGCGTTAGCCACCTCGTTAGTACCATAGATAGCGGCCTCTCGTGGTGCAGCACCTCGTTCGATATGTTTGGTAACGTTCTCCATAACCACAATAGCGTCATCGACAACCATACCGATAGATATAGTCAGGGCTGACATAGAGATAATATTCAGGGTGTTACCTGTTGCAAGCAAGTATATAAATGCTCCGATTAGGGAGACAGGGATAGTAATGATAACTATTAGGGCAGCACGCCACTGACCTAAGAAATAGATAATAACCACGATAACGAATACAAAGGCAAGTAAGATAGTCTCTCTTAGGGAGTTGATAGAGTTGATAATGTTATCGGTAGAGTTCATAATCTCTGTAACGTGGATATCCGAAGGCAAGTTCTTGATTATAGAAGGCATAGCCTTGTTAATCTTGTTCATAACATCGACAGAGTTGGCTCCGTTCTGTTTGGAAACGACTACCGTTGCACCTTTCTTACCATTTACATAACTCTCTTGTGCTTTCTCTTGAACGGAGTCTCTTACTGTGGCAACATCTTTTAGGTAGACAGGGCTACCATTGCTTGTAGTAAGTACTATATCGTTCAAAGGTTCGCTTTCCTTAAACTCTCCTTCGATACGCAAAGTATAAGATTCGTTACCTACATAGTATTTACCCGAAGGGGTGTTCTTGTTTTCGGCTGCTATTCTTGCACCTATTGATTCTACGGTTAGGTTGTAGGCTTCCATTTTATGAGGGTCTACAAGGGCTACGATTTCTCTTTGAGGGGCACCTGTGATAGATACCGAACCAACGCCCTCTATTCTCTGTAATGGATTAGACATATTATCGTCCAAGATCTTGTACAAAGCCGCCATACTTTCCTCAGCGTCTACAGAATAGATAACGATAGGCATCATTGAAGTTGATAACTTGAATATCATAGGAGTAGAGGCTCCGTCTGGCAAAGACATCTTTATCATCTCCAACTTATCTCGCATATCATTAACGGCGTCGTCGAGGTCTGTTCCCCAATTAAATTCTACTGTAACCATAGCCACATTATCCTTAGAAGTAGAGGTTAATTCTTTTAGGTCATTAACAGTAGAAAGGGAGGTCTCTAATAGTTTGGTAACATTATTTTCTACGTCCTCAGCACTTGCATTTGGGTAGGAGACGATTACTATTGCCGTATTCATATCGAAATCTGGCAACAAGTCTATACTTAACCTACTATAGGAAAAGATACCCAAAATCATCACTGCTATAAAAGCAATCGACACTAAGACTGGACGTTTGACTGATGATTCGTATACACTCATTTTTACAAAATTGTTTTTATGTGTTACTACTATTTATTGCTTATTATTTAACGATTACCACTTTGGCACCGTTCTTCAATTTGTTTTGGTCTGATATAACGACTTTCTCGCCTTCTTTCAAACCGTCTAATACAGCGTATGTGTCATTGATTCTCTTACCCAAAGTAACTACACGATATTCCAAAGTGTTGTTAGAGGTAACTACATAGACGTATTTCTCGTTAGTACCATTTTGTTTGATAATAGCCTTATCGGATACAACGATAGCGTTAGCACGACCTAAGTTTAACTCGGTGCGTCCGAACATCCCCGGACGCAACTTTTGATTAGCATTAGTAAACTCAGCCTCTACATAGAATGTACGAGAAGCAGGGTCAATGGTAGGAGAGATTAAGGAAATCTTACCTTTGAATTGCTCATCTCCGAATACATCTACATTAGCCGTAACTTGCATTCCAAGTTTTACTTTTGCATACAAACTCTCGTTAACAGAGAATTTTAACTTAACAGGTGAGATCTGCATAACCTGAAGTATAGGCGAGGTACCTGCAACGTCTCCATTGTCGAAGTTTCTAAGTGTTACAACGCCGTTAATAGGAGAGGTTAGGGTAATATTATCTTTTAGGTTAGCGATATTCTTTTTTGCTACATCGTATTGTACTTGTGCTTGATCTACTTGTTGTTTGCTAGCACCACCTGATTGATACAAGGCTTTTATTCTGGCAAGTTCTACACCTAAGTTGTCTAACTGAGTTTGAGAGGTAGCCAAACTAGTGCTTTCCATCTTAACCAAAGTCTGTCCTTTTCTAACTTTATCGCCTACTTCTACATATATTTTCTCTATTCTTGTACCACCTGCAGAGGAGATATAGTTTTTGTACTTGGCTTCTACCGTAGAGGTAAATTCAAATATTTGATCTACTTCTTGCATGGTTGCTGTTTCTACTTGTACTTTTTGAGTCTCTTCTTTTTCTGCCGTCTTATCACTTTTATTAGAACAAGAAGCGAACATAAAAGGTAACAC
>CAVAII010000158.1:5075-10557 GCA_963588535.1 Erysipelotrichaceae bacterium
AGGTAACACCATTGCAGCCATTAATATCTTTGAAACATTTTTTCTATTCATTGTCTTTAACGTATTTATCTGTTTTCTTACTATTTTTCTTTTGTTGCTTAGATTTATCTAAAACCTTTATTATTGTTTGCCCACAACATTTTCGTATGTAGCCTGAGCAGAGATATAATCGTAGATAGCCTGTTGATAATTTAGTTTGCTCTTAGTTAGGGCCAATTGACTATCGTTAAGTTCCAATATTGTTCCGCTACCTGTTTGATAACGAACCTTTGCTATTTCGTATCCTCTCTCGGCTTGTGCTATTGCTTCTTTGTTTACTACTAATTGTTCTTTGGCTGCTTTCATATTCTTTAAGGCACTAAGAACTTGGATATTCATTCCGTCTGCTGTGTAAGACCTTTGCAATTGCAATTCTTTTAGGGATATCTCTGTTTGTTTTTGTTGGTTAAGATATGTGTTACCATTAAATATAGGAATAGACAAAGTCAAACCAATAGAAGCAGAAGGTACCCAATCGTAGTTAGAGAACTTAAAGTCTTCGGCTTGTGTTTGATAAACATATTGTCCGAAAGCAGAAAGGGTAGGTAAGTGTTGATATTTGATAGTCTTTAAGGAGTGTTGCAAAGAGGCTATATTCAAATCTAATTGTCTTAATTGACTATTATTAGTAAGAGCCTTTTCTGTCTCTAATTCGTCCAACAAAGAGAAGTTTTCTTCGTAATCCTCTAACTTTTCGGTTACTTCTATTTCTTGTGTCTCGGGCAAAGAAAGCAATATCTTTAGTTGTAAGATAGCCAACTCTACACTATTTTTGGCACTTATGTAAGAAGGATTAAGATTATTAACTTGAATCTGTGCACTTAGGTAGTCATATTCGCTTGTAGTACCATGTTCGTATGCTGTCTTGGTAGTACGCAAAGATTCTTTGGCATTAGATATACTTTGTTCCAAAACTTCCAAAGAGGACTTGGATAATAGTACGTTGAAATACGCATCTTTTACTTGTTTTGTCATATCCAAAGAGGACGAACGAGATTGTTCTACAATCAAATCTATTTGAGTTTGTTTTGCCTTGATAGATTCCCAAAGAGAGAAGTTGATTAGGGGCATTTGTGCTGAAATAGTACCTGTGAAAGAGTTCTTATAACCTATTTCCATATAAGAGGCTCCACCCATTACAGCCGACATGCTCGCAGGCATAAACATAACCGACTTCATTATGCTATTAGTGTATTGTCCGGTAGCAGAAACGGAGGGCAGTAAGTTGCCAATGCTTTCTTTTTTTGCGTAATCAACCCTTTGAATCTCCAAATCTGCTATTTGAAGTGTAGGGTTATTGTCGTGAGCAATGCTAAGAGCAGTCTTTAGATCCAAACGCAATACGCCGTTTGTATTCTTGCTTATCTGCCCAGTATCTGTGTTAGATTCCTGAGCCATAATATCGCCGCAAGTTAGCACTGTAAACGAAAGAAATAAGGCACCGATTATTCGTGTTCTTCTTTTCATTTTGTTGTGACTATTATTATTTGTTTACTAATTTATTGATTATTCACTAAAAAAAGGTAACTATTGCATCAAGGCTTCAAAGTTTTCGTCTAAATATTCATCGCAAACTTGCACTCCCTTTAACGTAGAGACCCCTCGTATTATTGTAAAAAGATGTGCAGTAAATAATTTTAGGGTGTCGTATTCCTTATCCATAAAATAAATTTTTGGCTGTCTTTCTACTTTCTCCCCATTGACAAGTAATAGAAACATAGACTCAGGATCAACTCTTTGGGAGATATAACCCTCTTGTTGTGCTTGTAGGTAGCATTGTTTCATATATTGTACTTGAAAATCTACAAAGTTTTGTAGTAAAGATGCCGACAACTCAGGATAATATTTTTTCAAACTATAGAATTGACTAACTTTTATGTGCTGTGCGTTAATCGTAATAGTATAACACGATATCAAAATCTTCTTTAATGGATTTGTCTCCTTTTCGCAAGCCTCTATTAATCGTGCTTTGGCTACTCCTTGATAGTATTTAAGCGATTGTTCTACGATATCCATCTTAGAGGAGAAGTTCTCATAGACCGTTCTCTTGCTTATACCAAGATTCTCTGCAATCTCATCGACTTTTATCTCCTTGCAGTCTTTTTGTACAAACAAACGAATAAATTCTTCCATTATCTTTGCTTTGTAATCCATTTTTTCTTTTCTCCTATCTGTCTATTCGTTATACTATTTACTTGTATCTATTGTCAGGTATCAAATGTTTGAAAATTATACTCAATTCCCGTCTGATTTCGGTTTGCAAAATTAGAGAAAACTTTTGAAACGAAAAAAGTTTTTTGAGTTTCCTATGCACTTTTTTGAAAAAAGACGACTATTTTCAATAAAATAGAACAATGTTTATCTATTATTGTGGCAATCTATTTGTATTTCAAAATTTTTATATATCTTTGCAGAATCTTTGAATAAGGGAGAAAAACGACATTATTTCGCAAAAAACCTCCACAAAAGGAGAAAACGTGAAATATTGTTAGACAAAACAAAATAATAACGCAAATGAATATTCTAATCAAACAAATACTATTCAACAACACTATAACGGACGTCTTGATTAGCGAAAACAGATTCCAAAAAATAGGTAACATAGATACCACCAAAACAAAGATAGACAAAACAATAGACGGTAAGGATATGGCTATATTGCCTGCCTTCTATAACCTTCATTCTCATGCGGCGATGTGTCTTCTAAGAGGTTTTTGTGAAGACCTTCCATTGATGCCTTGGCTACAAAATATATGGAAGAAAGAAGCCACCCTAACAGGAGAAGATATCTACGACGGTACTCGTCTGGCTATCTTGGAGATGATAAAAAGTGGAACGGTGTTCTTTGCAGATATGTATTGGTTCGAGAAAGATATCCTAAGGGCGTGCGAGCAAATGAAGATAAGATGTAATATCGGCGTTACCTTTATGGACTCTTTGGGCAGAGAAACAATAGACAATAAACTCTCTTTATTAGACGATTACGCTAAGTACGATAGTGATTTGATTAGTTTTGCACCTGCTCCTCATGCTATCTATACTTGTAGTGGTGAATTGTATCAAAAATGTTTTGACAACGCCGTTAAAAATAATCTTTACCTTCAAACTCATCTTTGCGAGACCACAACAGAAGTCTTAGACTGCAAAAAAGCCCACAATAACCTCTCTCCAGTAGAATATTTGGATTCTTTGGGAGTATTGAACTCTAAAACCATTGCTGCTCACCTTGTACACATAACCGACACAGACGCACAAATCCTACACGATAGACAAGTTACTGCCGTGCATAACCCTTGTAGTAATATGAAACTATCCTCTGGTGCGTTCAATATGCCGTTGGCTAAGAAATACAAACTAAACGTTGCCTTAGGTACTGATGGTTGCTCGTCAAACAATAATTTGAGTATGACAGAGGAAATGAAATTCGCTTGTTTGCTTGCTAAACTTGCATGGGAAAGTGCTGATAGTCTAACGGCTAACGAAGTATTCTCTATGGCAACAACAAATGGTGCCAAATCATACGGATTGCACGCAGGCAAGATAGAAGAAGGCTATTTGGCAGATTGTATCCTTGTAGACCTTCGTAACGAACGTTTGGTACCTTCTTGGAATCTTATCTATAATATGGTATATAGTGCCGATAGTGCTTGTATCGATACAGTTATCTGTAATGGCAATATCCTAATGGAACATCATAGAGTAGAGGGAGAGGAAGAAATCTTAGACAAAGCAAAGAAATTCTTGTCTAAATAAGGTAATAAACAGAATCTAACAACAAATAAAACACACTTAACAACAAGTAAAATACTGAGAAACAAACATAACAAAATGAAAAACAATATCATGAAAACATTATCGCAAAAAAGATTTTTCTTTCTTAGTTTTCTCACCTTCTTGTGTCTAAACTTTGTAACTCTTTCTTTATCTGCTCAATTCTCTAAGGATTATTGGGTAAGGGTAGAGGGAGGAAGTTTTATTATGGGTTGTAATGACGGCGACAAAGATTGTTATCCTGACGAGCAACCTGCACACAAAGTCTCTATCTCCACATTCTATATCGCTAAAAACGAGGTTACCGTTAAGGAATACAGAGAATATTGCCAAAAGACTAACAAACAAATGCCCGTAGAGCCAAGATATGGTTGGCATGACAACTATCCTATGGTCAATCTTACATGGCAAGAGGCGTATGACTACGCTAAATACTATGGTTGCCGACTACCGACCGAAGCCGAGTGGGAATATGCTGCCAAAGGCGGTAAAGAGTCCAAAGGTTATGTGTTCTCAGGAAGTAACAACTGGGATGAGGTAGGTTGGAGTTATGAGAACTCTAATAAAGAGCCACACGAAGTCGGATTAAAGCAACCTAATGAGTTGGGTATCTATGATATGAGCGGTAATGCTTGGGAATGGTGCGGAGATAACTACGAAGTCTATTATTATCAATCCTCTCCTGCGAAAGACCCCAAAGGCCCTCAAAAAGGTTTGGGAAAAGTAAATCGTGGAGGTTGCTATTCTTTCGATTATGCCTTAATGAGCGTGCATCATCGTAGATGTTTAGCCCCTGAGGCTATCGGAACAGGAACAGGCCTTAGATTAGCAAAAGATGTAAAGAAAAAATAGACAAATAATGCGTATCTCAAATTATTTTGTTACTTTTGCAAAGTGAAAGCAGTGTAAGAAAATTTTTTTGACATTAAATATTGTTGCTACAATGAAAAGACATTTGATTTTAAGTATATTATTTACCCTAATATTTGCTATATCTGTCAACGCACAAAGCGATTGGAGATACATAAACAAAGAGAATATCAACTTTAAGATGCCAGAAAGTTGGAAGATGATTAACTCCTCCAAACCTCATGGTGATATCTGTATTAAGATATATGACCCTAATAGTGCTCAATTCGTGGAGATTAGAGGCGTGAATAACAAAGTTAACCTAAAAGTCCGTGTTAATGATATCGCTACCCTTAGAAGTGGTCAGCAATACTTTGATTATATGCAGATTGATAAGGTTAGTAGTAGTACTTTCAATGGCTTTGAGGCACAATTATTGAATTATACCAACACCTACCTTAATGATGTCTATAAGGGTAGTATCTATTCTTTTGTAAAAGAAGGTTATACCTATACGGTTGAGTTCTATGGTGAGGATTTGCCTAATACTCAGAGTTTTTTGCTTAGTATTGCCTCTACCGTTAATGTTAATTCGGCAGATAAGAAAGAAAATATTACCAAAAAGTCAGAGACTTACGTAGAGGATAACTGGTCTACGATGGAGATTGACAATAGTGCCGAGATTGCTGCACAAGAAGAAGCTAAAGCCTTGAAACTTGCTCAAAAAGAGGAAGAAAAAGCACAGAAGAAAGCACAGAAAGAACTTGAAAAACAGCAAAAGCAAGACGAGAAACAACAACGAGAGTTAGAAAAGCAACAACAA
>CAVAII010000159.1:0-12625 GCA_963588535.1 Erysipelotrichaceae bacterium
AGACTCAGTAGGGATTGTGATAGATGCCTGAGAAGCAAGATAAACTCTTGTTAAGACTACTCTACCATTAACGTCCGTTACGACAACATTAGCATCTTCGGTTAAGCCCTTAATCTCTAAGGTTGCGTTCGTGGTCGTTGGGTTAGGGTAAGTAAGAACGTTTATCGTGTTCTCTATGTCGGTTAGACTACTTGGTTGAGTTGTAAAGGTCTTAACCTCACCCTCGAATGTAGTTCCCTTGTCGGTTACAACGTAGGCTTTGTATTCGTAAGTAGTGTTAGGTGTTAAGCCCTCTATATCAGCACTCATAGAACCATTCTGTATAGCCACCTCAACGTTTGCCCAATCAGTTTCGCCTGCTTGTCTGTAATTGAAACCAGACTTAGCAATTGTGTTGTTGTTAGCATTAACCGTTGCAGTCAAAGTAGCAGTAGTCTGATTAGCAGTAGCCGTTAGGGTTGTAACCTCTGGGTCGGCAATGGTCTCGGCAGCGGTAATACCTGTAATAGTAGCCCACTCGGAAGTAGTCTCTGTACAGTTAGAACGAACCTTAAGGGTGTAAGTAGTAGAAGGTGTAAGGTCTGTAAAGGTGTATGTAGTCTGCGAAGTGGTTTGGATAGCCTCTTCGTTTAGTTGTACATCGTAAGAAGCAGCATCACCAGTCCAAGACAAAGTCAAAGAATTAGTTGTAGAAACAACCTCTAAGGAGGTAGGTTTGTCGCAAGGGGCGATAGGCTCTTCCAAAGTTGTAAATGTAGTCGTTACCCAATCGGAAGTAGTATCTGTACAGTTAGAACGAACCTTAACGGTGTAAGTAGTGTTAGGGGTTAGGTCAGTGAATTGTTTGTTAGTTGTGGTTACGTTCTCTATTGCGTTCTCATTTAGTTGAACATCGTAAGAAGTAGCAGTACCTGTCCAAGAAACGCTTGCAGTAGTTTGTGCAACGCTATCTATGGTTAGGTCGGTTGGTGCCAAACAAGTCTCAGGTGTTAGACTAACCTCTAATTCGTCTACCATATAGTAATACCAATTAGTTGTTATTGCTGGGTCATAGTGTGAGAAGGCTAAACGAGCGTTAGTAACAGAAGCCAATTGTGTAGCGTATGCAGCCAAATCTATCTCGTGTAAAGTCCATTCTTCAGTAGTGTCAGAGATTGTGGTTAAGGCTACGAATGTAGAAGAATCCAATGGATTAGTTATGTAACCTATTTCCAAATCACCGCCATAGATAAGGTTCTCTGCCTTAGAATAGAATTTAAGGCTTAGAGTAGATAGAGGGTTAGTAAATTCTGGCAAAGCGATTATTGCTCTTTCGCAAGCAATAGTTGCTTTCAAAGCAAGACATTTACCACCAATATAAGACTCTTCTGTACTTACTCCACTAATGTAAGTAACGGTAGTGTTACCCTCGGCAACTTTCAACCAACAAGAAGGAACCTCTCTGATTTCTGTGTATTCGAAGTCCTCGGTGAAAGGTGTGTTGTCGGCGATAGTTGTTGCAGAGCAGTAAGTAGTAAAGGTTAGAGTATCGGAGATAGGGTTGCCTTCTTCTGCCTCTGAGCATTCGCTCTCTATTACTAACTCGTAAGTAGTAGCAGGAGTTAAAGAAGACAAGGTAGCAGTAGTATCGGCGTTGATAGTAGTTTGTGTTTGCCAATTATCTTCGGTAGTTGCTTTGTATTTAACTATCCAAGAAGTAATGCTTTCGCCAGGTTGTGTCCAAGCAACAGTTGCACCTGTGTTAGAAAGGTTAGTTAGACTAACATTAGTTGCTTTCTTACAAATAGGGGCTTTTTCTAATTGAACATCGTCTATATACCAACCATTACCGCTGTTATAAGGTTCGGTATGTCTGATAACTACGTAATAAGTCTCTACGCCGTCAGGGGCAGTATATGTATCGAAAGTAAATTCTCTCTTTTCCCAAGCAGGAGAAGCAGCCCATTCTGAAGCAACAGCCTCGCCTATCTTAGTGTAGGTGTTAGTATCCATTATATCTGTTTGAATACCTACCTCTATTGTGCCGTAACTATAACCTGTGCCGTTAGGTTTGGCGTACAAAGACAATTGCAAAGCAGTAATATCGCCTTCGTATGGTTGCAATGCTAACATACTATTGTAGTACATATTCAAAGCATTAGAACCTGAATGAGCAGATGATGTACCAATTATGTATGGATAAGAAGCACTATATCCTAACAACTTAGTCCAACAAGAAGGTAACTTACCATAACCAGATGATTGGTTATCGAAATTAACTGTGTAAGGTAAATCTGCGTCTGTTATGGAGATACAAGGAGTTGTAAAGGTCTTTGTAACGGTAGGTGTTAGGGTATTATCGGAGCAAACACCTGTAATAGATATTGTATAAGTAGTGTTAGGAGTTAGTTCGGTTAGTTCATAGTCGGCAGTAGAATACTCTGTCTCGGTAGCGATAGTATCCTTAGTAGTAGTATCTATAACTACGATATTAAAGCCAGAAGCATCAGAAGTCCAACTAATAGAAGCAGTGCTTGAAGTCATATTAACAACTACATCTTTTGCCTCTTTACAAGTAGGTATTAACTTAACTACCAAAGAATCCAAAGCATAATACCAATAAGAAGAAGTCAAAGTAGAGTCATTGTGACGGAATGCCAAACGAGGCTCTGATACGTTAGCCAACTCTTCTACGTATTCGTCCATATCTACTATATATTTAGTCCAATAGGTATTTGCCTTAGAGTAAGAAGTCAAGACAACGAATGTAGAAGTATCCGTTACGTCAGTCATATAACCTAACTCTAAGTCTCCACTCTTAGTGCTACTCTCGGCTTTAGCATAGAACTCTAATCTTAATTCGGTCAAATCATTAGTAATCTTAGGTAAGATAACCATAGGTTGATTGTTGGTAGCAGTTGCTTGTATTGTTAGGTAAGTATCACCAGATTTAGCGTTGTAAGAAGATTTGGCAATCTTTGTTTCGTTAGTGGTTGAGGTGTTAAGTTTTAACCAACACTCAGGGAAATCGCCGTCTTGTCCTACGAAATCTTCTATATATGTATAATCATTAGAGATTGTCATACCTTCATCTGAGCAACCTGTACGGAAAGTAAGAGGAGACGTTGAAGGCTCATCACCAGTACAATCTGTTGTAATATATACAGTGTAATCGGTTTGAGGAGTTAAGCCTGTTAGGTCGTATGTAGGGTTATTCTCTACATCAACAGATTGATAACTATCATCGTTTGCTGCTTTGTAATACAAAGTCCAAGAAGTACTCTCGTCTGGTTGTGTCCAAGAAACGGTTGCAGTAGATCCTTCGATATCAGTAACCGTAACGTCAATAGCCTCTGCACAATCAGGTTTAAGTTCTAACTTCATATCGTCTATATACCAGAAATTACCATTACTAACTGGTTCGGTATGTTTAAGGATTACATAATATGTAGTAGTAACATCGTCTACCTCTACACTATCGAACGGAACGATTAGTTTCTTGTAAACGGCAGGCTCTCCCCACTCGGTTGCGTTATAAACCTTAATAGATTGATAAGTATTAGTATCGGATAGATTAGTTTGAACGCCTATCTCTAAGGTTCCGTAGCCAGAAGTATTGTAGCCTGGGTGGGCTTGTAAGGATACTTGCAAAGCAGAGATATCGCCTTGATAACCTCTCATAGCAATGGTATTGTTGTAGTACATATCAAGGTATTTGCTACCTGCGTATGCGTATGTAGAACCACTAGAAACTCGTGGATATGAAGAATACTTAGTTGAGTACACCTCAACACCTGTCCAACAAGTAGGAAGTTCGTTTAGGGTTTCGTTCTCAAAGTCCATTGTACTTGGTAAATCATCGAAGGTTAGAGGCAAACAAGGAGTTTGGAAGGTTATTGGACTTGTGCTTAATAGAGTATCATCACAAACAGCAGCAACATAAACACTATATACTGTGCTGTTGGTTAGATTAGTAAGTTCGTAAGAAGTCTCTGTTATATTAGTCTCGGTAGTATAGTCCTCAGCGTCTGCTGTTTTGTAATATAAGTTCCATTCAGCAGCCTCACCACCTTGTGTCCAAGAGATAGTAGCCGTAGTAGTAGTTAAATTGCTTGCAGTTAGTTCTTGAGGTTTGATACAAGAAGGAGTCTCTTGCAAAACAACATCGTCTATATAAGCAGTGGACATATAATGTGAACCTAATACTTTAAGGGCAATGTATTCGCCTTGTCCTTGATAAACAGTGAAAGGAATCTCGTATAATGTGTATGAAGTAGTTAAGTTTATACTATCTATATTGGTGAATGTTGTCTTGTCCGTAGGGTCGGTCATTATACCAACAACTAAAGCACAATTAGCACCAGATCCGATAACAGCCTTAGCATAGAAAGAAAGTTGCAATTCACTCATTGATATACTTGTAACATCAAAGGCTGGTAATATAGCATAATATCCCATAGAAGAACCTCCAGAGACAGACAAACAAGAATCACCACCATGAGCGTATGAAGAACCACCCTTTATGGCTGGAGTAGTAGTACTACCTAATCTTTGCCAACATATAGGCATTGAATATGGAATAACGCCAGAAGTAGCAGTTGGTTTATTATTAGATTCGAAGTCCCAAGTCTTTGGTAAATCAGATAGGGTTAGAGAAACGCAAGGAGTAGTAAAACTTATTTCAACGGACTCTGGATAATTATCAGGATCGTCTCCACAAGCAGTTACAACGTAAGCAGAGTATGTAGTTTGAGGATTTGCTGCAAAGGTATAAGTAGTGTCTAATAATGCGTCGCTCTCGGTATAAGCCTCGGCAGTGTCTGCTTTGTAATATACAATCCACTCGGAAGCATCGTCAGGTTGAGACCAAGTAAGCGTAACAGACGTAGCCGTTACATCTGCTGTAAGGTATTTTGCTTTGCTACAAGCAGGAGGGTTTGCCTCGTTATAGATTTCTAATAAGCAAATATTAGCATATTTACCCGAAACCATATTATTTATCTTTAACTCGTATGTAGAAGAAGCATTAGGAAGAGCAATAAGATCTGTAGTAGTATCGCTCTCGTCTAAGGTAACAAGTTCTGTCCAAGCATCAGAAGAAGTAGCACGATAAGAAATCTTTATTTGAGTACCTATGTTTTGGTGTTTAATCTTTAGGTAAGGAGTGGTTACGTCCTCTATATCTATGGTAGGAAGTATTAAGTCGTTGTTTGTGTAGGCAACATATATACAACCCTTATTATTATTAACCCACCAACTATTTTGCTCCCAACAAGAAAGATCTAAGTCATCATCAGAGAAATCAGCAACAAAAGAAGTAGAGTCTGTTACTTTCTCGGTAGCACATTTTGTCTCAACATCATATACTACTGTCTTAGGGTGATATTCTCCACAATTGGTCTCAATATAGAAATCGTACCAAGTCTGAGAGTTTAGTCCTGTTATAACTGCAAAAGTATCTGTAACACTAACAGACAAAGTATCTGTATAGTCTTCTTTCCAATAATAAACAGTCCAATCGGATATAGAGTCGCCTGCTGTCCAAGAGATAGTCATATTATCAGAACCCAAAGTAGTATTAACGTTAGTTGCAGCCTTACAATCAGGTAAATGTTCCAAAGTTATATCTGACAAAGACCAAGAATAACCCGCATTACTTGGCTCAGTGTGTTTGATAACTACATAATAAGCCTCGGCATCGTCCGAAAGAGTATAAGTATCAAAAGGAACTTCTACCTTAGTCCAAGACCCATCCATAATATTTGCTTGAAGAGTCTTGATAGAAGTGTATGTAGTCTCGTCTGTTAAGTCTGTCATAATACCAACCTCTAAGGTACCATACGACATAGTAGTACCGGCAGGTTTAGTAAAGAATGATAATTGCAAAGCAGTAATATCATCTGTATATCCATTCAAAGCAACAGAACAATTGTAATACATGTATAAGTCTCCAGATGATTGAAGCATTGGATAGTCAGTATGTGTAGTATTTAGTCTTGTCCAACAAGAAGGAATCTTGCCTTTACCCGTCTCCTCATAATCAGGATCCATTATATAAGGAATATTATCCTCTGTTAGATAAGCACAAGCAGTCTTGAAAGAAGTACTTTTCCAAGCAGAATAAGTATCAGTAGAGCAAACATTACGTACTCTTAGATTATAGTTTGTAGTTGCGGTTAAGCCAGTAATAGTTATTGTGGTATCAGTTGTAGTGTTAAGATTGGCATTTGTTAGATCGTCCCAAGATTGAGAAGAGGTTTTGTATTGATATTGATAACCTGTAGATCCACTTACGGAAGACCAACTGGCCTTAGCAGATTCGTAGTCAATAGTAGAAGCTTTTAGATTCTTTACAGAAGAGCATAAAGAAGTTGGTTCGGTAATTACTAATTTTATAGCAGGAGAAGAATATGATGGGTTACCAACTGTTGTTGGCATACTAGTATCACTATAACCATATCTACATTGAGATGTTGTTGCGTACGTTCCCCAAGAAGGTTGAGAAAAATAAGTACCCATTGATGCTTCAACGGCGATAACTAAGTTTTCTCCGTCTGCTAATTCAAAAGTAGAATCCAAAGTAATTGTCTTCCAACCCGCATCTGGTCCAAGAACTAAACTATCATTATAAACTAAGGTAAGATTACTTTTGGATAGATAATTATCCTCTGTGATAGTCGTTTGATTAGTTTGAGCCATGTAGATTTTCAAAGCAATAGTCTTGCTTGAAGATACTGCAGAATGACTCCCTATATAATACGATAACGAACTAATTGTACCAATCGTTCCTATCTCATCTGCCAAATACACAGTCTGAGAATAAGAATAGTTATAATTTGTGTGTACTGGTACATACTTAGACGTATTCGAAGGAGACTCGCCACCAATGGTTACGGTCTCTTGTGAATAACCGCTTATGCTAAGAAACACAGCAATAAGCACCCCTAAAAATGTTTTTTTCATTGTTTAAAACTATTATTTATATATTTTTAACTTTATTTTCTTAGGGTATTATTGCTCCATTTATTTGTTATTCCTCCTTTCTTTCGGTTTGCAAAGTTATTAAATTTTATTCAAAAACAGATTTTTTTAGTAAAAAATCGTAACTGCTTTACTCCCCTCCTATCCCTTAATCTATTGAGTTAAAACAAAAAAAAGATGAGAGAAAAAATACTCTCATCTTTTTATTATTTAGACAAAAAAATGTTTTCTTTATTATTCTTCGTCCTTATTTGCCTCTTCGTATGCCTTCAACAAAGCATTTTGAACATCTGTAGGAACGGCTTGATATTCGCTATATTTCATAGAGAACATACCACGTCCAGAAGTCAAAGAAGATAATGCAGTAGAGTAACGATTCATCTCTGCCAAAGGTGCTTTGGTCTTAATGATTTGATGATTACCCTTAGAGTCCATACCCATAACGATTGCTCTACGTCCTTGTAAGTCGGTCATAACACCACCCATCATATCAGCAGGAACATTAACCTCTAAATCATAGATAGGTTCCAAAATCTTAGGACCAGCATTCTTGAAAGCCTCTTTGAAAGCATTTCTACCAGCAAGTTTGAATGCCATTTCGTTAGAGTCTACTGGGTGCATCTTACCATCGAATACATTAACAACGATATCTCTTGCGTAAGAACCAGTCAATGGACCTTCTTCCATCTTCTCCATAATACCTTTTAGGATAGCAGGCATAAAACGTGCGTCAATAGCACCACCAACGATACAGTTATTGAAAATCAATTTACCACCCCATTGCAATTCTATTGTCTCACTACCACGGATTGGGTATTTAGTTTGGTTAGGCATACCTTCGTAATAAGGTTGGATATACAAGTGTACCTCTCCGAATTGTCCAGCACCGCCAGATTGTTTCTTATGTCTGTACATTGCCTCAGCGTCCTTAGTGATTGTCTCTCTATAAGGGATTTTTGGACTATAGAACTCTGTTTTTACTTTGTATACATTATCCAAATACCATTTCAATGTATTAACGTGGAACTCTCCCATAGCAGCAACGATAGTTTGTTTTGCCTCTCTTGCAATATAGTTGTGCATAGCAGGATCGTGTGCAGTATAATCGTTCAAAGAAGCACCAAGTTTCTCGTCCTCGGTAGAATCCAAAGCACGAATAGCCGTTGTGTAGATTGGATCTGGATATTCAACAGGTTTAACCATAACGCCTGCATTCTTAGCAGAAGTCAAAGTAGCACCTAACTTAACGTCTTTCAATTTGATTGTAGAAACGATATCGCCAGCAACAGCCTTATCCATTGTTGTTCTATTCTTACCAGCGTTAGCGTTGATCTGAGAAATTCTTTCCTTAGAAGAATTAACAGAGTTGATAACATCGCTACCATTAGTCAACTCACCTTCTAATATCTTCATATAGGTAACCTCACCAACGTGTTGTTCGTTAGCAGCCTTGAATACGTATGCAACCAAATCCTTAGAAGCATCGTAAGTAACTTTGTTACCATCTTTATATTCTAATCCATTAACTGCCTCATTAGGAGCAGGAACATTGTTGCATACAAACTCTATCATACGGTCTGCACCAATATTCTCTTTACCTGCAACACATACAACAGGGAAAATAGAACGAGAAGCAATACCCTCTTTCAAACCCTTACGCATATCCTCTATTGAAAGGTCGCCTTCTTCAAAATATTTCTCCATTAGAGCATCGTCTCCTGTAGCAGCATTCTCTACCAAAGCAGAACGCAATTCCTCTACTCTATCCTTTTGATCTGCTGGTATATCACTTATTTGTGCTTTACCGCCACCTTTTGGATATTTGTACATCTTTTGAGTTAATAAATCAACAAAAGAATCGAAACCAATACCTGCGTTGATAGGATATTGTATCAAAGTAACCTTCTCACCATAGTTCTCTTTCAATGATGCAACAGTTTGATTAAAATCTGCTTTTTCTGCATCTAATTGATTAATAGCAAACATAACAGGAGTATTCATCTTATCTCCATACATCATTGCTATCTCGGTACCTACCTCAACGCCGCTTTGTGCATTAACTACTACAACGGCAGTCTCTACTGCAGAATAAGCCGTTACTACCTCACCTTGAAAATCAGTAAATCCAGGAACGTCTATAATATTTACCTTCTTGTCGTTTGCCTCTGCATACAAAACAGTACTTACTACGGATGCTTTTCTCTCTATTTCTATATCTCTGTAATCTGATAATGTATTGCCTGCCTCAACAGTTCCCATACGATTAACTAAACCTTCGTTTACTGCAATAGCCTCTGCTAACGTGGTCTTACCGCTTTTGTTACCACCAACCAAAGCGATATTTCTAATTTGTGATGTATTGTATATTTTCATTGTACTATAAATTTTTTTATCAATTGGAAAGTTTTAAGTTGCAAATTTACGTATTTTATGGTGAATAGCAAATTTTTTTACTCTATTTTTTAATTTTTCTGTCTTTTTAGTTCAAATGAACACCTATTAAGTGCATAAATTCCTCCCTTGTTCGTTGATCCTTTTTGAAGGCTCCTGTAAAGTCGGAAGTAGTTGTTAATGAGTTCTGTTTCTGTACTCCACGCATGGACATACAAAGGTGTCTTGCCTCTATTACTACTGCTACTCCGAGAGGTTGAAGCGTATCCTGAATACAAGTAAGAATTTCCCTTGTCATACGCTCTTGTACCTGTAATCTACGAGCAAAACAATCTACTACACGAGGTATCTTGCTCAAACCAACTATTGTTCCGTTCGGAATATAGGCTACATGTGCCTTACCAAAGAAAGGAACCAAATGATGTTCGCATAGTGAATATATCTCTATGTCCTTGACTATCACCATTTGTTTGTAGTCTTCTTTGAACATTGCACTTCTTAATATCTGTGCAGGGTCTTGTTCATAACCCTGAGTAAAGAATAGCATTGCTTTGGCTATTCTCTCGGGAGTTTTCAACAAGCCTTCTCTTTGTGGGTCTTCTCCCAAAAGTCCTAATATTTCCTTATAGCGTTGGGCTAATTGACTTATTGTTTGCGGATTATATCTTTCTTCTCGCTGATAGTGTATCTGCAAATCTTCTCGCCCTTCTAAATTGTCATCAATCATTTTTTGTCAAAATTGTTAATAAATTAACCCAATTAGATACAAATTCAAAACAATTTGCAAAGATACAAAAAAAGATAATAGGACGAGGTAAATTTATGGAATATTCACTCTAAAAACCTAATAAAAAGGAATAGAGTATTTCTTATAGACGTTATTTTTATGGTATCACTTACTGTGAAAATATTTACTGATTTTATCAAATTCTTTACTGATTTTATTTTGATAAATACTGATTTTATTTTGATAAGTACTGATATTATCCGGATAACTTCTGATATTATTTTTATGGAAGGTGAAAAATATTCTACGAAAGAATGAAAAGTACTATATAAGGAATATACAAAAAGAAAAATTCTTACCCAAAAATTTCTTCTCGGGTAAGAATCTAATAAGAATTTTTAATTATGGTTATTTAACAACGTTCAATTTGTTAGTTGTTATACCATTGTTAGTTCTAACTTGAACATAGTAAAGACCATTGTCCAAAGAAGTAGTATTGATTTGAATCTTGTTATCACCACTTCTAAGATCGTTCTCGCCTAAATCCAAAACTACTCTACCCATCAAATCCAAAACGCTAATGTTTGCTTTGTCTGCGTTGCCTAAGTTAACACTCAAAGTAACAACATCTTTAGCAGGGTTAGGATAGATTATTGCTTGACAGATATTATCGTTAGCCTCGTTCAAACCAACATCGGTTGTAGTCTTTTGTAAATCCCATTTTTTACCAGCACCCCAAGTAACACCTCTAACAGTCATAATAGTTTTGCCGTCTGGGTCAACAAGTTTCAAAGAACCACCTGTTGCACCATCCTTACCAGAGTCTTTTATCTCTAATAGATAACAACCTTGCTCTGACATACCATTAAGTTTAACAGTGTCTTTGGTTATCTTGTTAGCGTATGGACCACCTTCGTTTACTACGTTGCCTTCGCTATCTGTAACAGTCCAAGTGATTTGTTTACCATTCTTGTCTGTCTTTAGGATAAGGGTAGGGATACCTGCTATTTGTAATGGAGCATATTTCTCGTGAGATAATGTACCTGATTTAGGCTCTGCAAGTTCTACACCATTAATAGAAGTAACCTCTACTGTTATTGTAGTTGGTGTACCAACAGTTACGTCTATTGCCTCAGGTAATGTAATAGTACCTGATTCGAAAGAAGCGATAGAACCAGTCCAATCGTATGTCTTACCAGTAGCGTCTACATCTGAATAATAATGAATAGTAGCAGAAGTAGCAGTTGCACTACCATTGTTTCTAACATCGAAAGATAAAGTTACTTGACTGTTGCAACCATAAAGATCTGTTGCCTCGATAGTCTTAACAGTAAGGTCGTTTTCTGGTAAATTAGTGTAAGTAGGTATTACTTTGATACCAGTATAGATATTAGGAGCACTTAAATTACATACAGTGTCCTTACCTTCGGTAACAAATACCATAAGATTGATATCACCCATTTCTACACTAACGTCAGAAATAGTCGCAGGTATTGTGTAAGTGTAATCTTTCTCTACAAAAGTACCAGCAGGGATAAGTGTATTAGTGTTTTGAGCAACACCATCACCCCATTGTTTACCTGTTACCATATCTCTAAACATGTGCATGTGACGATAAGTAGTGCTATATCCGTCAGAAGAAACAATAAAAGCGGAATTGTAGTTACCATAATTAGATTGTGGTCCGATTATATTGTCTTGTAGTAAATAGACGTTTAGCATATTAGAATCTTGTGCAACGTCTGCTGTGTAGTAAAGTTCTACATGAACTGTCATAATTCTTGTAGCAGCATCTACACTTGCAGTTGCAGCAATATTGACAGGAGAATCTTCACTTAGGATAGCAGCACCATCGGTGTTGTAGTCGTAAGTATTACTGTAATAGTTAATAGCCTTACAATTATCCACTTTTCTATTCATTGAGAAAGCGGGATAACCACTAATGTTTACTTGACCTGCTAAAGCATTACCCCATTTAGTAGTATACATAGTAGCATAACCACCCTGGTGAATGTTAACAGCAAAAGCCTTGTTAGGATGAGCATTAACAAATGTGTTTAGTGCTTGATGGCCATTAGGACAATAGCCACAATTAACGCCTGTGTACTCTTCAAAAACTACGTTACGTTTTTGAACATCTGTACTAACGATAGTCTGCGAAAAACCTTGCAAAGCAAAAGTTAAACTCGCAACTATTAATAACATTTTTTTCATCGAAGTATATTTATTTAGTTTATAGTTTCGCATCTTTATTATTCTGCTTTTAGTTATCTAAACGCCTAATTATATTGCTTTATTGCACTTTATTATGGCAAGTGCAAAAATACAAAAAAATTTACTACCTACCAACAAATTCACAAGAAATGATAATATTTTTTTGTTTAAGTCTTTACTTTTATAATGTTTAGAGAGTAATATTTAGGTGTAAGAAAAAAAATAATATAAGGCAAAAGGCAAGAAAAAGAAACAAAAAAGAACAAAACCACCCACTAAGAAATGATTTTGTTCTTTTTTAGTAATTAGGAAAGATTTATTTTACTTCCCAAG
>CAVAII010000159.1:12635-37942 GCA_963588535.1 Erysipelotrichaceae bacterium
CGCCACTATTTAATAAATCATCAACGCATTTGATAGGAGAAACTTTCATTTGTTCTTCTTGTTGAGCAAAAAACATTTGGTCGTAAGTAGGTTTCTTAACCGCACGAATAACACCAAATACCATAGGGAACTCAGGTGGACGCAATTGTGCTAACATAATATGTACACCAGTATCCTCAGTAGTCTCATCGTGAACAAAGATATCTTTTTCGGTTATACCATTCTCACCTATCTTAACAACTTCGAAATGTCTGCCTCTTAGGACTAAACCTTTGTCTTTGTTCTTACCAAAAATCATTGGCTTACCATGCTCAACCCATAGTTGATTATCGTCTCTTACCTCTTTGTCGGTTACATCTTTGTGAGTACCATTATTAAAGATAACGCAATTCTGCAATATCTCCACAACAGCACAACCATCGTGAGCAGCCATACGGTCGCATACTTCGCCTAATTGACGAGTCTGTACGTCTATTGCTCTTGCAAAGAATGTACCTCTTACTCCCATAACCAATTCGCCAGGATTTAGCTGATAGTCTAATACTCCGAAAGGAGAGGTCTTAGTTATCTGTCCTTGCTTAGTAGTAGGTGAGTACTGACCTTTAGTTAAGCCATAGATACGGTTATTGAACATCATAAAATTGACGTCCATATTTCTACGGATTACATGCATAAAGTGATTACCACCAATAGCCGTTGAATCACCATCGCCAGCCACTACCCAAACGCTTAAGCCTGGATTAGCCAACTTTACTCCTGTTGAAATAGCAGCAGGACGTCCGTGAATACCATGAAAACCATACGTATTAACATAATAAGGAAAACGGCTCGAGCAACCAATACCCGAAACTATACAATAATTCTCTTTCTTATAACCAATCTTTGGAAAAATACCTTCAACTGCTGCCAAGATACTATGATCTCCGCAACCAGGACACCATTTAACCATTTGGTCCGAAGCAAAATCTGCTTTCGTAAGTGTAGTCTTTGAATATTCTATCATTGTATTACTCTCCTAATATTTTGTTAAACTCTTGTTTCAATTCGCTAACCTCGAAAGGAAGTCCTTGTATCTTGTTATATTGATGGAAAAGAATTCCTTGATAATTCATTCTAAGATAATTAACGAACTGACCCATATTCAATTCACAAACAACAATCTTCTTGTATCTCTTCAAGATGTCTCCTGTATTCTTTGGAAGAGGGCAAATATAATTGAAGTGAGTATAAGCAACCTTCTTATTCTCTTGTCTTAACTCATCAACTGCCGTTCTTAGAACACCAGCCGTTCCCCCCCAACCAATAACCAATAGGTCTGCGTCTTCGTCTCCATAAACTTCTTGCTTAGGCAAACGATCTGCCAAACGTTTTACTTTTTCGCTACGATAATAAACCATCTTAGCGTGGTTAAGGTTATCTGTTGATACTTCGCCCTTGCCATCTGTCTTTTCCAAACCACCGATTCTATGTCTTAAACCTTCCATACCTGGAATAGCCCATTGACGTACGAATGTTTGAGGATCTCTTCTATAAGGTAAGTAATCAGGATCGTTTTCCTTTGCAAAAGGAGGACAAATCTCTGGAAAATCCTTCATTTGTGGTATCTTAAACAATTGAGAACCATTGCCCAAATAAGCATCTGATAGAAATATTACAGGAGTCATATTCTCCATTGCTAATCTACCTGCCTCGAAAGCCCAATAGAAACAATTAGCCGATGAAGACGGAGCAATAACTATACAAGGTGCCTCGCCATTACGTCCAAACAAGGCTTGATTAAGGTCTGCTTGTTCTGTCTTGGTAGGCATTCCTGTAGATGGACCGCCACGTTGAACGTCTATTACTACTAATGGTAACTCTGTCATTACTGCCAAACCTAAGGCTTCACTTTTTAGGGAAAGACCAGGTCCTGAGGTAGAAGTACAAGCGAAGTTACCAGCGTACGATGCACCGATTGCAGAGCATATACCTGCTATCTCGTCCTCTGCTTGAAAGACTTTGCAATTCAAAGACTTTCTCTTAGCCAACTCTACCATTATATCCGTTGCAGGAGTGATAGGATAAGAACCTAAGAATAAAGGGAGATGTGCTTTTTCGGCAGCAGCCAACAATCCCCATGCAGTTGCAACATTACCTGTTATGTTACGATACTTGCCTTTTTCCATCTTGGCAGTAGCAACCTCGACTTGTGGTAATGGAGTCTGCTGAACATCTACATTCTCGCAATAATTATAACCTGCTTCAATAACTTTCTTGTTTGCTTCTATGATATCGGCTTTGCCTTTGAACTTGTTTTCCAAATATTCATCGGCATGTTTGGTAGTCTTAGAGAAGATATAGAAAATCATTCCCAAAGCAAACATATTTCTGCACTTCAAAGCACCTTTTCTATCGGTAATAATGTCCTTAACTGCCTCCAAAGTAAGCGAAGTTATAGGAGCCTTTACGATATTATAGTTGTTTAGATCATCGTTCTCAAATGGATTCTCTTTGTAGCCTGCTTTCTCGATTGCCTCTTCTGTAAAAGTATCAGAATCAACAATAATAGTTGTGCCAGGTTTAGCCCATTTGATATTAGATTTCATACTTGCAGGATTCATACAAACAATCACGTCTGCCTTGTCTCCCGAAGAATAAACTCTCTTACCGATGTGTACTTGGAAGCCTGATACTCCTGCAACAGTATTGTGAGGAGCACGAATCTCAGCAGGATAGTCCGGGAACGTTGCTATATCGTTACCATCTAATGCTGAAGTGTCTGAAAAGAGCGTCCCTGTCAATTGCATTCCGTCGCCAGAATCGCCGGCGAAACGAATAACAGCATCGTCTTTTTTTAATATCTGTTTATTATTCATTTCAAAAATTGATATTTTTCTCTAAAATAAGTCTGCAAAGATACAAACTTTATTTGTTATAGAGCAAATTTTGAGGATTTTATTAATTTTTTGAGCCATTATTTTTTAATTATTTCCCCCTAAAAATCTCTCTAATCTATTGTATTTATTGATCTGAGAGAAATCTGTCTTAAAAGATTATTTCCAAAATAGATTTTTTTGCAATCTTGATAGTTTTTGCCGAAAAATTCCTTTTTTTTGAGAGAATTTTTGATAAATCTACGCAAATCTTAAGCAAAAGACTTAGAATTACTAAAAACCTTGATTTTCTCTCTAATAAATACAAAATAAGAATATTAGAGAAAATCCTTAGTTTTTTAGGAGTTCTGTCGATATTATTACTAACAAAAATTAGGTTAAAGCCTAAAAAATTGATTTTGTTTACTTTTTCGTCAATAATACCTAAAATAAAGTATTGGACAAATCAATTAATGTTCGTATCTTTGCAAAACTATTTAATAGGTTATGACAAACGAGAGAGAAAGAAAGGGGAAAAAGAAATTTTGGCGAAAATATCATCGCTATGTTGGGTTAATATTTAGCCTATTTCTAATTATGTTCTGTATAAGTGGTGTAATCCTAAATCACAGAACAGCAGTCTCTTCGATAGATGTAAATAGGAATCTACTACCTTCTTCTTATAAGATCCAAAACTACAACAATGGTATTATCAAAGCCACATTAAGATACAAAAAAGACTCCATTCTGTGCTATGGCGTGGGAGGTTGTTGGGTTGGAGATAAGAATTTTCAATTTTTTCGCACACTTAACGGCGGTTTTGACGAAGGAATAGACAATAAAAAAGTTAATGGAGTAATCATTTCTAATGACTCAACTTATTATTCTATAACACAATACAATTTTTATAAGTTAATAAACGATTCTTGGCACAAAATACCCCTGAGAGATAACAAAGAGAGACTTTCGGATCTAACCTTAAAGGGCGATTCTATTATAATTCTCTCTCGTAGTAAGGTGTTTATCTTTTCGCCAAAAGACAACAAAGTAACGTCCCTACAACTCACTCCACCAACTAATTACAAGAACAAAACAACATTATTCAAACTTGTATGGTTATTGCATTCTGGGGCGTTGTTTGGTACTGTAGGTAAGGTAGTTGTAGATTTGATTGCAGTAATTATTACTTTGCTCTGCGTAGGAGGTATTATTCATTTCTTTTTGCCGTACAGCATCAAAAGAAAAACAAAGAAAAATATAGAATGCAACGGAGAAAAAGCGTTTATGCGTAACAATCTCAAACTGCATCGCAAAGTTGGTTTATGGACCATAGTCCTTACTATTTTTATTACGCTAACTGGTATGTCTTTGCGTCCTCCGCTTATGGTGCCATTGGTTTTGAACAAGATAAACGCTATAAAAAGCGTAGCAACAGATAGTAAGAATCCTTTTTTTGATAAACTTCGGGCGATAAAATGGGATGAGGGCACAAATTCTTGGCTTATCTCCACATCGGAAGGTTGGTATAGGGCTAGGACATTAGATAGTACAATAGAAAAGATTGATTTTTCGCCATATATCTCACCGATGGGTGTAAATATATTTGAAAAAGACAGCAAAGACAATTGGATTATTGGATCTTTTGCAGGTATTGTTCGGTGGAACACCAAAACTAACGAAATAAAGGATTATTTTACTAACAAAGACTATGTTTTCACGCGAAACAAACGCCCTGTTAGCAATGTTATGGCAAGTGGTTATAGTGCTGATATCGAGGGAAAAGGCGATGTTATCTTTACTTACGACAAAGGATCTTTAACCTCTCTACCTGAGATGTCAGAAACATTGCAAAAAACTCCTATCTCGCTGTGGAATTTGGCGTTAGAGGTTCATACAGGTCGTATATATTCCTTCTTTTTAGGGCAGTTGAATAGTATGTATGTGTTCTTATCGGGTGTAATTGTGATTTTAATCTTGGTTTCGGGCCTTATAATCATACATAAACGTAAGTAATTCTTATTGTATCACAAACACTTAGCATAAAACTACATCTTATCAAAATAATATCAGATATTATCAAAATAAAATCAGATAATATTTGAATAAAATCAGATAATATTTCAACGAAATCAGATAATAATTTGATAATATCAGATATTATTCTAATAAAGTGCCACTTTATTAAATTATTCCTTAACTTTATTAAAATATTCCTTAACTTTATTAGAATATTCCTTAACTTTATCAGAATATTCTGCCAGATTATCAAAATATTCTGCCACTTTATTGGAATAAAACGCCACTTTGAGAAAATATTCTGCCGTAATATTTTTCTAATTGGTCGAAAGATTCTAATGAATGGTCGAAAGATTTTCTTAATTCGTCGAAATATTTTAGCATAGGGTTATAATAAATAAAAAATTTGCCAAAACCCTTTCGAATCTTGGCAAATCAACACATTATTTAATTACTCTATTTTTTTGCTCTCGCTCTACGTATTGCTCCTACTTGATTCTTGCCTACTCTTATCAAATCCAACAATGGTCTGTTAGCAGGACAAGTAAACAAACAGCAACCGCATTCTATGCAATCCATAACACACTCTTTTTCTGCCTCTTCCCACATCTTTCTTTCGCAAAGAGTGCCTAATAACAACGGCTCTAATCCCATTGGACACGCACTTACGCATTTTCCGCAACGGATACAATTGGTTTGAGTACCTCTTTTAGACTCTTTTTCGCTCATAACCAATATAGAAGAAGTGGTCTTAACCGTTGGAGCAGTAGTATCCATAATGGCTTTTCCCATCATAGGTCCGCCACTAATCAATTTACCTGTATCTTGTGGCAAACCTCCGCAATAATCTATTATCTCTTGCAAAGGAGTACCTACTCTAACCAAAAGATTCTTTTGATTTTGTACGCTTTTACCTGTGAATGTCAATACATTATCTATCAATGGACGATTCTTTTGTATTGCGTAATAAATAGCAAGTGCAGTACCAACATTATCTACTACACAACCAACCTCAATAGGTAGTTTTCCGCTTGGAACTTCTCTACCTGTAAGAGCGTTTATTAGTTGTTTTTCTGCACCTTGTGGATATTTCATCTTCAAAGGAACAACCTTCGTACCAGGATAATTCTTTGACATATCGGTCATTATCTTTATTGCCTCAGGTTTGTTCTCCTCTATACCAACAAGGGCATTATTCATATTCAAAGCCTTCTTCATGATCTCTATACCTATGAATATCTCCTCGGTATTCTCGATCATTATTCTATTATCAGAAGTTAGGTAAGGCTCACATTCAACTCCGTTGATAAGAAGGTAGTCTGCTTTCTTACCCTCTGGTAACATATACTTGACATTAGTAGGGAATGCAGCACCACCTAAACCTACGATGCCACGATCCTTCATCTTGTCAATAATCTGTTTGGAGTCTAATTTGATATCTTTTATTATTGTGTTAGATGTATCTATGCCTTCTTCCCATTCATCACCCTCTACATCAATATATATAGCAGGTTTTTTGAATCCATTGAAATCTGTTGCAACATCTACTTTGGTTACCGTACCAGAATAAGGGGAATGAACATTAGCACATATAAATGCCTCAGCCTTAGACAATAATGTACCAACTTTTACTTTATCTCCTTTTTGTACAACACATGTTGCAGGTGCTCCTAAATGTTGCGAAACAAAAACTACTGCTTTTTTAGTCAAAGGCATAACCTCTATTTTGCTATCCCTTGCTAACTTATTTTCCTCAGGATGTACTCCTCCTTTTCTAAATGTTGTCATAATCTTATTCTGATTTAGGTGTTGTATTTTCTGTTGCGATGTTTGGCGTATTTGCATCTTCTACTTTAGGCTTAGGTGCAGGGAAATTAACTGCATGAATTGCTCCCGTAGGACAAGCCTCTACGCACTTACGACATAATTTACATTTAGTAAAATCTATATATGAAAGATTATTCTCTATTGTTATTGCACCAAAAGCACAAGCCTTTTCGCATTTGCCACAACCTATACAAGCCACATCGCAACTCTTCTTTGCGGCTGCACCTTTTTCTTTGTTACGGCAAGATACGAATACTCTACGTCCTTTCATGCCTTTCTTTCTAAGTTCAATAACTGATCTTGGACATGCTTTTGCACAAGCACCACAAGCAACGCATTTCTCTTCGTCTACCTCTGGCAACTGAGTATCTGGATTGATGTGAATAGCATCGAACTTGCAGACACTAACACAAGTACCCAAACCCAAACAGCCAAAAGAGCATCCGCCCTCTGAGGCAAAATTCTGATTAGCACTTGCACAATCCATAACGCCATCGTATTCTACTTTCTTATGAGTATTACATTTGCCTCCGTTACAACGTACTACTGCGATCATTGGCTCACTCTCTGCAGCCTCTAATCCCATTATCTTTCCGACTTGTGCCATAACAGGAGCACCTCCTACAGGACATGCCTTGCCATCCATATTGCCGGACTTAACTATTGCTTCTGCTAAACCTCTACAACCTGCGAAGCCGCAACCTCCACAATTTGCACCGGGTAATACCTCTACTACTTGGTCAATACGAGGATCCTCTTCAACTTTGAACTTTTGCGATACAATATAAAGCACAAATGATAACACCAAGCCTGCTATCGCCATTGCTACTATTGCGTAGATAATAATTGTTCCCATTGTTTTAATATTCCTTTTATAAGTTTGCAAAGTTAGTACTTTTTTTGAGATTTTTATACAAATCCTTCATTTTTTTATGTTTTATTTTGCATAGATATTTTAACAAAAACACCTTAACATATTCTAACTAAGATAAATAAAGATAACAAAATAATTTGATTTCTCTCCTTTTTATTTCCTTTATTTTTAACTCTACCGAACAATTATTTCCAACCAAAATTCCATTATCTTGCCAAATCTTTACTTTATTTCGATCTATTAGTCGAATACCACTAATAAGTTTTGGACAATCTATTAGATTAAGCATAGATTGTCCAAATATTATTACAAGATCTTATAAGTAAGGTATCTTGATACGTTACAAGATTACATTATTTTGCTGTAATGGGCTGAATAGTGAAAGAGAATTGAGTATCCTTTGCCGTAGCCCTATCTTTCTCCAACGGACCACCTTGTCCACAAGAATTACCACCAAGACCTGTTACCTTGCTATCCAAATGAAGTACAACATTAGTAGGTTTTGGCAATTCGTATGGGTGAGCCGCCTTGCAAAGTTGTTTTTGTGTATACAAAAGAGCACTTGCAGACATCTTATCGCTTGCTATAAACCTAACACCATTACCATTATTATCTACCAACGAACACCAACGAACATCTTCTCTATTACCCATTGCCTGAGGCTTAGGAAACATAATTCCCATATCCTCTACTTTGGAAGAATAGACCTCAATAAACTGCGAAGTCTTTCTATCGCTATAATTATTGATAGGACCACGTCCATAATATGTATAATTATCGAATTGAAGTGGAAGTTTTAGGCTATAACCCAAACGAGGTAAGACAACATTCTTGTCGGTTGAAGTAATATTAGACGTAAATTCTATAGTACCGTCAGAATGAATGGTATAAGAGACATAACTTGTGAATTTGAAACAATCATCTCCCAAAGGTTTCAAAACATTAGAGAAAATATCTCTTGTAGTCGAAGGTTCTCTGTCTTGATTAACGTATGTATCCATAGAGGAATAGTATGCACGGCTCTCAATCGTAAAGCCAAGCGTATAACTACCATTCTCATTTTTCTGCATCGAGAAGTCTTTGGCTCTATGATACAAATTATCCAAACCATATTTCAACCAATTCTCCTCTGCCCAGTTATCATTATCAACAATAGCACGGAAAACGTCCAATTTAGGTCCATTACCGTCTTCGATTATGGTGTTGTTATTGTATGTTAAGGAATAGATTGAACCATCTTTCTTACTAAAACTTACATCAAACTTATCAGAGGTAAAAGATACAAAACCATTAGTCTCATTAGTCGTTAGGGTGATTTTTTTGTTATCCTTAATCTCTACTTTTGGCTTAGCAGTTTGTATAGGTAATTGTTCTTCCATCTGAACATAATATCTATCTGCCCAAGGTTTGTTCTCTTTTAGTTGGAATTGTATTTTAAGGAAATATTCGCTATCATTATCAAAAGAATTATATGAATAAGGGATAGTAACTATCTTCTTTTGACGAGGTGCAATATTACCCTCTTTCTCATCTAATATCTTAGCATTGCCAACTTGCTTACCGTCCTTATAAAGACTCCAAACTATATCATAATCAGACAAAGAAGTAAAATAATTCTTATTAAAGATCTCTATTTTTCCGCTTCTTACGTCAGCCATCTTAACACCTACGTTTTGATATACTTTCTTTACCTCATAATATTGTGGCTTTGGTGTAAGATTAGGACGCATCAAACCATTCATACAGAATGTTCCGTCATTAGGTTTATCATTAAAGTCTCCACCATACGCCCAAAACGTCTGCTTGTTATTGTTTGGAATAGGTTTGTCAATAGCCTGATCTACCCAATCCCAAATAGCACCGCCGATAAAGAAATTTGTACTCTCTATTGCCGTCCAATAATCTATTAAGTTGCCAACTGCATTACCCATAGAGTGAGCATATTCATTTATATGGAAAGGATATTTGATTTTGTCCTTACCTTTTACTGCGTTTTCTACCCAAGAAACAGCAGGATATTGATTAGCACCGATATCAGAATAGTCATTGTTGCGTTCGTATTGCACTGGACGAGAGGAATCAAAGGCTTTCATGGTTTGATAAGTCGTCTTGAAATTTTCTCCTGGTCCTGCCTCGTTACCCATTGACCAAATAAGGATAGAAGGGTGATTAATATTTGCCCTTAACATCTCCATATTACGTGCAACGTGAGCATTAAGCATCTGAGGAACGTGAGAAAGACTCTCTTTGCCATAATAATATTGATGAGACTCCAAATTAGCCTCGTCCATTAGGTAGATACCATATTTATCACATAGATAATACCAATAAGGGTCGGTTTGATAATGACTATTACGAACATGGTTAATGTTTGCTTTCTTCATAAGCATTATTTCTTTCTCCATTTGATCTCTGGTAATAGCATGACCTGTCTGAGGATTAGTCTCATGACGATTTACTCCCTTAAGTTTGATAGGTTTGCCGTTAAGATAGAAATATCTACCCTCCTTCTTAAACTCATCCTTAGAGGCAGGAGTATCTTTGATTTCTATTTTGCGGAAACCTACGTTAATCGAGGCAATATCTTGTGTATATCCTTTGTTATCTTTTAATTCTACCAAAAGTACATAGCGATTTGGTTGCTCGGCAGTCCAAAGTTTTACCAAGTTTCTCGCATTAAGTTTGGTTGTTAACTTGATTTGAGATTGTTTATCAAGTTTTTTAATCTCTCCATTCGCAACTACATTATCTACTCTTGTAGTATTGTCAGAATATAAGTCGCAGGCGTATAGAGAATAATAGATTTTGTAGTTTTTGATATTATCTTCGCCCAAATTCTTTATTGTAGCATTGATATTTAGTGTTGCATTAGTGTAGGTTGAGTCCAAATCAGGCAAAGCAACTAAGTCCGCAATCTGTACTTCTGGCTTTGCAGTCAAATAAACCGAACGAATAATACCAGGTAAGCGGAAAAAGTCTTGATCCTCTAAGAAACTACCATCGGAAAGACGATAAACCTCTACCGCAACTACGTTATCACCATCTACATTAAGGTATTTGGTTACATCAAATGAGGCAGTAGAACGAGAGTTTTTGGAAAAACCAACATATTTGCCATTAATATATAGGTAGAAGAAGTTATCTACTCCATCGAAGTTAAGATAAATTGTCTTGCCCTTGAAATTATTCGGCAAAGTAAAGTTCTTTCTATAAGAACCAACCTCGTTACGAGCCTTATATGTAGTCCAATCTTTCTTAGGCTCACGCAAAATACCTTTTTCCCAATCTCCTACCTCAACTTTATGCTCAAATATAGCACGAACATTAGAATATATCGGCGTACCATATTTCAATGTGCCGTCTTTTTGTATTCCCTGCACATTCCAACAACCAGGTACGTCAACCTTGTCCCAAGATCCTACATTATAGTCTTTTTTGTAGAAATCTTTTGGTCTATCGGTGTAATTTTCTGACCAATTGAAGTACCATTTGCCATCCAAAGATTTGTATAAAGTGCTGTTTTCTGGCAATACTTTGAGTGCATCTTGTGTGCTTTCGAAAGAAAAGAAATAAGCATGTGGCTGTTCTTTGTTATAAGATAAGGAATCAACGCTTTGCCACTCGTTTTGAGTAGGGTTAGTGCGGTTACCATAATAGTATCCACCCAATCTTGTGTATTGTCCTAAGCAATGAACAGACAATAGACTTACAATAAGAATCAAAAATATTTTTTTCATTTCCTTGATAAATATCTTCTAATTAGTAAACAAAATCAAAATATCCATAATCGGACATTTAGGTTGCAAAGTTACAAAAACTTTTGATAACTATCTTCCCCTTGCCAAAATATTATCTAATCTTATCGAAATATTCTTTGATTTTATCAAAATATTCTTTGATTTTATTGAAATATTATTTGATTTTATTGAAATATTCTCTAACTTTATTCAGATAAAATCAAAGAATATTTTAATAACTTCTGATATTATTCCAATTTAGTTTTGTATGATTTCTACCTTTTCATTAGTTATATTAACAGATGCCAAAGCACCATGTATAAAGGCGTGATTATCTGTACCTATGTGTCCAATCGGGAGGTTGAAAGCAATAGGGAAATCATAATCTTGTACACTTTCCAAGATTATCTCGTATGGGGTCTTGCCAAATGAAATGGTATTATCGTGCATATCAGACATTTGTCCAACAAGTAAGGCACTTAGTTTGCTTAATTTACCACTACGTTTAAGGGCTTGCATCATTCTATCAATATGATAAAGATATTCGTCCAAATCTTCTATAAACAAGATTTTGTTATCAGTCCCGAGAAACGAATTACTACCTAATAAAGAATAGATTACAGACAAATTTCCACCAATTAATTCACCCTCCGCCTTGCCTTCTCGATTAAGCAAATGAGGTTGTGAGGTTAGAGTATCAGTACCCTTAAAAAGAATATCTTTTAGACTACCTGTTGCGATATTATTATCTAAGGATAAGATATTTACAGGCATAATGGCGTGAATTGATTGTATATTTTGATTATAATACGTGTGCATCAAAATAGCCGTTACGTCCGAGTAACCGATAAGCCATTTTGGAGTAGAAAGCAGTGTATTCCAATCCACTTTATCCAAAATCCTAACGCTACCATAACCACCTCGTGCAAAAAATATTGCCTTTATCTCACTATCGTTCAACATGGTCTGTATATCCATAGCCCTCTGCTGGTCAGTGCCTGCAAATTGATTGCATCTTTCACCGATAGTCTTGCCGACAACTACTTCTAAACCCCAAGACAAAAACAATTCTTTGGCAAAATGTATCTCCTCTTCGCTAATTGCCCTTGCGGAAGAAACGATTGCTACCTTATCTCCTATCTTTAATCTATTAGGTACTAACATATTAATAGTGTTTTTGGTATTGTTATGGAATATCTTACGGAACAGGGTCATAACCACTTCCTCCCCACGGATGGCATCGTAGGATTCGCTTCAAAGCCAACCAAAAACCCTTAAAGGGACCGTATTTTTTGATTGCCTCCAAAGCATATTGCGAACAAGTGGGTGTAAAACGACAAGCGGCGGGAGTAAGGGGCGATATACAAGTTTGATAGAAACGTATTAGGGCGATAAACACATATTGTAGAATCCGCAGAAAACATCTCAATATTTTTTTCACTATCTTCATCTTACCAATAATAGTTAATTAGTTCTCTTTGTCTTCGTTATCCTCTTTGTTTTGAGTGGTGTCTATCTCTAAGTGTAATCTTTCTAAGATTTGTAGTACTGTTTCTTGAATTTTCTCAAAACTCGGCACCTGCTTATCAACGTATGTCATAGAGAAATCAATACTAAGGTTCTGCTGTTTAGCAAATTGTCTAATCTGTTCGGAGTTTAGTCTATAATTCTCTCTAAGCAGTCGCTTAACTCTATTACGATTGACGGCTAATTTGTGATATCTTTTTGGGCAAGTGATAAGTACACCAACTTTTCCCTCACCTTCTCTAACGCAATAGCGTACGGAAATGGGAAAGATAAGAAAACCCTTTCCTTGTTTGAAAAGGGTTTCTATTTTTTTGCGTGATCGCAAACGTTGTGTCCTATCAAATTCAAACATTATAACGATTGCCTAAAATATTTCAAATAACCTCTAATCTTATTTATTCTCCGGTTTTCTTAGCCGCCGTACTTGCTTTTTTAGTGGTTGTAGTTTTGGTTGTTTTGGTAGTTGTCTTCTTGGTGGTTGTAGTTTTCTTTACAGCCTTAGTTTCTTTTTTTGCAGTCTCTTTTGTTTCTGCCGAAGTAGATGTAGTCGCCTTTGCAGTAGAGGCTGTCGCTTTTGTAGTAGAGGCTGAAGATTTTGCGGTAGAGGTAGTAGATTGTTTGGTTTCCTCTTTTCTCTCCTCAAAGAAACGAGTTAATGCCATAATCATAGAAGGAGCTTTGGTAGTAGGGGCTAATACAGATACTTTGATTTTAGCCTTTTGTAGAGCCAATTGAGTTGGTTTGCCGAAGGCTGCGAATACTAAATCATCGGATGTTGCATCTGGGAAATTTTGTGTAAAAGATTTTACTCCGATAGGTGCAAACATTACCACCATATCATATTTTTTGATATTTATCTTCGACAAATCTTTTGGCACCGAACGATACATTACTATAGGAGTATAGTTCATCTTTGCCATTTCTAATTTCTTGAAATTGACTTGTGAAGCGTCTTCAGCACAAGGGAATAAGTATTTATCCTCTTTATGTTTCTGGATTACGGTAATTAGATCGTCAAAAGTAAGTTTACCATAAAATATCTTACGTTTACGATATTGGATATAGTTTTGTAGATAGTTTGCAATAGAGTCTGTGATACAGAAAAATTTCATATCATCTGGTATCTTCAAACGTTCATGCTCGGCAAAATAGAAATAATTGTCTACAGCCATTTTGCTCGTCATTATAACAGCAGGGTAATCTAATAGATTAATTCTTTGTTTTCTGTAATCTTGCGGTGATATTCTCTCCACCTCAAAGAACTTATTGAACGTAAAATTAAGATTAAACTTTTTTGCAAGTGTATCGTACTGTGATTTTTCCTTCTCTGCAGGAATATTCTGTGAAATCAGGATATTTTTTATATCTCTCACCATAAAATGTTCTCTTTTTCTTTAAAAAAATAACAACTTTAATACCACCAAAATCGGCAAAATTTCAACGATGCAAAGATAGAAAAAAAGATAAACATACGAAAATTTGAATATGTTAATAATTACCGAAAAAGTTCTTATCATTCGTATAACCATCAGTAATACAAAAAGAAACAAACACACAGAAAGACAAATTATTTCGTAAAAATTGTCAATGTAAACCGCAAAAAAAGTCGGCAAAATCAGCAAAAATCCGCCCAAAATTGCAAAATTTAGCATTATTTGCACATAATAATTTGCTATTTTTTTTGCTCTAAATACCCAAGCAAAGAATTTGACCAAGCAAATCTTTAGGAAATAGGAAAGAAACAAGCAAATATATATCCCTAACCACAAAAACAAAGGCTTTTGTAACAATATATCGATTTGATCGGAGTAGGTACGCAAATATTGTGAGCAATCGAAGTAATTGAATGCACAATATCCTACAAAAGTAAGCAACGGCAGGAAGATTAATATGGAAGGTAAGAGAGCAAGTGTGTGAATGGTCGTACCATTTTTGGTATTAATCGAAACAGGAGACGAAGAAAAACAACCCTGAAGAAAAGAAAATATAGTACTGCCTGCAAACCTTACAAGTATTGCAAACAAAAATACCATAAAAAGAAACATACCAAAAATCCAATCATAAGATGTAGTATTTTCTCTCTCTATCATCTGCATAGAATGAGAGTAAGGGGTCTTTTCTTTGAATAATGTTTGCTTTTGTGGTTGTTTCAACTCGCTGTCTTTAACTAACGAAAAGATATACTCTTTGCATGTGATATTATCTTCCTCTCCCATATTCATCTGTTCAGGATTTTTCTTGATGAATAGAGGGACGAATACAGTATCTTTTGCTGTGTTTATGCTATCTATAGTATGTATATCTTGGTTTGTTAGCATGCTAAAGTTATTTCTTCACAATTAGTTTATAGGTAGAGACTCTCTTGCCGTCTTTGGAAACAACAACGAAATAAACACCCGAAACAAAAGACTGAATATCTATTTTATTATTAGTTTCCATATTTTGATGATAATAAACTACCCTTCCCTTATTGTCTATTATATTTACATCGCAGTGCAGTGGGAGATTCTCAAGACTAATATAGTTTTTGGCAGGATTAGGATATAGAATAATTTGATCTTCTAATAAATCCTCCAAACCAAATATAAGACTATCCGACCCAAGTCTTAGAACAAAATCATCTATCCACGCACAATCTTCACCATACGAAGTACTCTGATCTTTTTCGTACGAAAAACATAGAGTATGTGTCCCATCGGGAACCATAAATGTATATTCCTGCCAAGGAGATTCGTTACCAGCAAAATCATATCCGTAGGTAAGAGACGCCTTTAACTCATTATCTATATAAAATCTAAAATAATCATACTTATCCTCGCTCGAAACTTTCGCAAAGAAAGAAATCGTAGCAGAAATATCATTATTTAAGGTAAGGGAGAGACGAGATTTTTTGCTATCTACCAAACTCTTGCTACTCCTTACAGACTTCTTACCATTATTATATATAGTAGTATCTATAACCCAAGGATATTCTGCATCATTCTGCCAAGCAAATGCACTAAAACCATTCTCGAAAGTCTCTTTTGTTTCTAATAGGGAGATATTGTATGCTTTTTCTCTCTCATAATAAGAAGATAAGTAAGTAACAGCGAAACTTATAGACTCTAAGTCAGAGGTGTGTTTCAAAAGTACAAACCTTAGAGTATCTTGTTCGCTTATCTCCAATTCTTTTACTGATTTTGTAGGATTAACTACCTCTATCTCGGGAGACAAGTCATGTATTTGCAAACTGCCGTCTAAGGATTTTTTCTTACCCATATTTCTTAGACAGATATCTAATAATATTGTGTCTTTTAGGTTAGTCATCGACGAAGAGGATATACATACGTCTGGGGCAAATATTTCTTTTGATATCTTGTGAGTAGTAGATAATTGACTGCCTTGATAGATTTGGAAAGTAAGTGTAGTAATATCCAAATTCTTAACACCATTCTTTACCTTAAACTCAAATGCTGTATCAATGTGCTGGGAAGTAAGAGAACTCTCTTGTGAAAAGAAAAAATCCTCTTCACTAACCACTAAATCCTCTTCACTAACTAATTTAATAGTATTAGAAGTTGTAGAAAGATTTTGTTTACCTATGTTAGCAATATCAAATTCTACTCTATACTGATCACCTTCTATTAGATTTATTGTCTCTAAATTAGTATTCTTGTCTATTACCTTAATGTTTTTTAGTGCTATAAGGGGTTTGTTAGGAGCAATCATCTGCACAGAATCTATCAATGGCTTATAGAATTGATTTGTTATTACTATTTTTAGTTTCCTTTCGTCTGTAATATCGGATAAATCAAAGATGACCACACCTAACGAATCCGCACGGCGTGCATCTATCAAAGTATCATTACTACTTAGAGCAATATATGAATAAGGTATGGTATTAATTTGCCAAGATGATGTCCCTAAATACAAAGTATCTTCTAAGTTATTAGCAAATTGCAAAGGCTGCCCTACGTAAGGTATTAGTGTTGGGTCACCTTGTAGGTTGTACATCTCCCAATAGTGATTTGTATAGTCAGATAGAGACTGCGTAACCGCTAATCCGCCTGCTTGTAAGACTTGTCCGAGAGTTAAATACTGTTGATCTAAACTTTCGTTGTGAGTATGGAAAAATCTATCGTATATTCCTAACTTGTTCTTGTTGTATTTAGGTGTCAAAACGGCGTTCTTGCTACCAACAGACCAATAATAATCTTCGTCCCATAAGGTATAATCAGAAGAACCTATCGCACCAACGCCACCTTTCTGCTTCGCTTGCAAAAGAGATTCGGTAAAACAAACTTTTTCATCGTATTTACCCGACAGACAACAATTATTGATAAATATTCCATACCTATTAGTATTATTTAATAAGGTATCAACGTCCTTAACCCTAAAAGGAGGATTATACCAACCCGAAGAAGTGCCGTGTCCTGTGTAATTTATCCAACAATTGCCCACATTAAGTTGGTTGTTTATTGATAATTTGTTGCTGTCTTCTACACTCTCGGGATTATAATAAACATTAGTGTCTGTTTTGGCTTTAAGATATTCTTTTGCGTAGTTAAGTTGTGCATTTGTAAAGGTAAGAGCACCATGCGACAACTCTTTTCCTGCTACTAATAACGAATTTTGTAGGTATGTTTCACTCTCTAAATCGCCTTTTTCGTAGGCAATAGTTTTTTCTATTACGTTATTAAGCGTCTGTGTATCACTAACAGATATTCGTCCATAGAATACATCTGGAAGGATATCGTTAGTATATTCGGCATAGTACAAATCGGTAGCATGTTTGGGATAACTATCTATTACATATTTGCCCTTAAAGGTAGGAATAATATTAGTATCCCCCACAATTAACAAATAATCAAACGGAGGATTAAGAACGGTAGAAGACAAATACAAACTATCCAAATAAGACTTAATCTGCTTAGAGGTTTGTCCGATTTGAGACGGCGTTAGTGTAAGAATCTCAAAACCTTGCATTATTTTCCATTGTAGAAATGAGTTAAGACTTGAAAGAAGACTATCCGAAGTCAAAATTATCAGCTTATAAGGGCGATTAAAGTTAGAATAATTTACCTTTGCCGAGATATTATTCACAGAAGGTGAGGAGAAAATCTCCACTTTCATCTTTTTAATTCGTCTTAATGCGTTCTGAACAGGATTATAACTAAAAGGACAAATCTTTAATACCGAAATATTCTTATCTCTTTGCATTCCAATATTATGAATACTAACAAAACTATTGTTTTGATACTCATTAGTGGAATAATACTGCTTATCGAAACAAAAAGAAAAGGAGGTATCGATTTTAAGTCTTGATTTTTGAGAAGGAACAATCAAAATATCGTCCTTTATATACAATGTATCTTCCTCTAATATAGTCATCTTAAGATGAAGACTCTTATCCGAACTACATGATATGATTTTGTTAAACGAAGGTAAGTTCGCTTGTCCCCAAGTAGTGCCGTTAAAAGAATCTTCCCCCATATCTATATTATAGAATAGTTGATTATTTAGAGTAGTTGTGGTTAGGGAAAAATCTCTTATCTCATAAATAAATTCTTGCCTTCCTTCGTTCGTATCATTATATATAATATCCTCTCTAACACTCTTTTGAGCAAAAAGAGAAGTAGCCACAAAGAGCAAAAATATAAATATATGATACCTTAATTTCATCTTAATTTTGTATTCAAACGGACTTGCAATATTACAACATTTTTTCCTTATATCAACACTCTATTATTATGTTTTTTATGTGTTAATGGACAAAATTAATGGTAAAACAGCCGTAACTTTCTAATCGATATAATAGTTATATCATTCAAAAGACAGAGTTTTTGTGATATTCTACTCTTTTTGTTAGAGGTTAAGAAAAGAAGTGATTATTATACAAAAAGAAAAATTCTCTTTATTATAACAAGAGAAGGTAAGGATAAAATAAAGTGTCATTTCGCTGGAATATTATTTGATTTTATCCGAATAATATTTGATTTTATTCTGATAAAGTTAGACTTTATTTTGATAATATTTGATTTTATTTTGGCAGCGTCTAACTATCTAAAAATCTATATAATCGTTAGTCTATCGGCTATGCTTGCTATGGATAGTAATCCTGACATCTCCAAATTACAAATATATCCCAAAGCGGTATTCAACAAAGGCACATCGCAAAATACTATCAAAACAATAATAGATACTAAGATTAGTTGCAAAAAAGGTATAACTATTAGATTTGTAAGAAGAAAGAATATAGGGAAACGTCCAAAATTAAGAAGAATAATAGGAAAAGTAAAGACTTGAGCAGAGGTAGTCGCTATGGCGTTAGACAATAAGGTTTTGAGGAATGATTTTTTCTTTTTTAAGTAATTCTTAAACAAATTCTCTAAATACGGCGATATGCTAACTATACCTAATACCGCAAGAAAAGATAATTGGAACGAGATATTGAACAATACCAACGGATCAAAGCAAAGGAAAACGAAAGCAGTAACGAATAATATATTTATCCTATCGCCATCGAGCGAGGTAAATCGAGATAAGGTAAGCAAGGAAAGCATTGTTGCAACCCTTAGAGCAGAAGGCGTTAGACCAACAATAAATGCCATTATCCAACTAAGCAAAACCATAACAATATACCTTATATATAATCCCTTTAATCCCAAAGGTACTATTTTTCTTAGAACAAAGGAGAACGCCCCGACTATCATCATAATATGCAAACCCGATACGCAAAGTATATGAGCCAACCCTGAGATATTGAAATCTTGTCTTATATCCCTACTTAAATCTTTTTTATCCCCAAGTAGTAAAGCAGTGGCAAGATTCTTTTGATTCTCTCCCATATTAGTACGTTGTAGTCTGTGCTTTAACCAAAGATTTGTTTTCTGTGCTATTGCTATTATTTTATTACCTTGATTAGCCTCTACGAAAACAAAATCCTTTGCAAAGACTTGATGATATATTCTTTTATGTCTCATATATTTGGCGTAATCAAAAGAAGACGAGGAGTCGAAATTGCGAATAGGTTGTAGATTACTATTCATTATTATAACGTCTCCATAGTTTAGTAGTTTGTTTGGCTTACCCTCTTTGTTAGTTTTTGAGATATATATTTTGATTTTACCATTTGTTTTCTCCCAAACATCAGCCGAGGGGTCTTTGTAAGCAATAATCTTGGCAGTATAAGAAAATGTCTTAGGGGTTTCCGATGGGGAATCAACAATAAGATATTTGAAGGTAGTAGTTTGATTAAGGTATTTGATATAATGATCTCTTAGGAATATAGTTGGTAGAAACGAATCCACCAATATAATCACGATAATGAACACAAGCAACGGTATAAATATCGGACGTTTAATCATAAGAGTTATTGCTGTTTTTGATGGTACAAAATTAAGAAATTTTATCTTCTTTTCTACTGTTATAACTTATTTTTGTAACTTTGCACTTCCTTTTTTGGTAAATAGAGTAGTAGTAATGGACGATAATGTTAGTTATAGTATTTTAGATAGAATAAACTCACCAGAGGATGTAAAAAAACTTAATATAGATGAGTTAAAGACGCTTTGTGAGCAATTACGTTCATATATTATCAACGTATTAAGCACAAATCCTGGGCACTTGGCTTCATCTTTGGGGACAATAGAATTGATTGTTGTCCTGCATTATATTTTTGATATTCCTAACGATACTTTGGTCTTTGACGTTGGACATCAAGCCTACGCCCATAAAGTACTTACAGGCAGAAGAGAGGAATTCAAAAATATAAGAAAACTAAATGGATTGAGCGGTTTTCCAAAGCGGAGCGAGAGCGTTTATGATAGTTTCGGAACAGGTCATGCCTCTACGTCCGTTTCGGCTTCTTTGGCGATGGCTTTGGCAGACAAGATAAACAAAAGAGACAATAGTTTTCATATTGCAGTAATTGGGGACGGAAGTATGACAGGCGGTATGGCGTTTGAGGCTTTGAATCAAGCGGGTGCTACTAATGCTAACTTACTTGTTATCCTTAACGACAACGGTATTAGTATCGATAGTAAAGTAGGTGCAATGAGTCAGTATTTTACTCAAATCACCTCCTCGCCTAAATATAATAAGGTAAAGAATCAAATATGGAACACTTTGGGCGGTAATACCAATACCTATAACACACATCGCACAATACTAAGATCTATACTCCTTTTCTTTAAGAATATATTCTCGGGCAAAAGTAATTTCTTCGAGGCTCTACATATACGTTATTTTGGTCCGATAGATGGTAATGACTTAACGACTTTGTTATCTACAATAGAGAAACTAAAAAAGATACCTGGACCAAAACTATTGCATATCATAACTACCAAAGGTAAGGGATTGCCTATTGCAGAGCACAACCCAACAATATATCACGCCCCAGGAGTATTCGATGCCAAAACAGGTATAAGAGAAAACAACAAAGGTAGCGAAGATGAGCCGTTAAAAATCTCCGAGGTCTTTGGTAAGACGGTTGTAGAGTTAGCCACGAAATACAATAACATTGTGGCAATTACTCCTGCCATGCTAACAGGTTCTTGTTTGAATGAGATGCAAAACAAATTTCCCGAAAGGACTTTTGATGTTGGTATCGCGGAAGAACACGCCGTTACCTTAGCCGCAGGGTTTGCTACAAGAAATATCAGACCTTTCTGTTGTATTTACTCTTCTTTTTTGCAGCGTTCGTTTGATCAGATTATTCATGATATTGCTTTGCAAAATCTTGCCGTAACTCTTTGCATTGATAGAGCAGGTTTGGTTGGCGAAGACGGATCAACTCATCATGGTGTCTTTGATCTTTCGTATTTGAATATGATTCCTAATCTTATTATATCGGCTCCAAAGGACGAAATAGAATTACGCAACCTTATGTACACGTCTCTTTCCGTTAATCAACCTTTTGCTATCCGTTATCCGAGAGGAAAAGGCTTTGTAAAGGATTGGCATCAAGATTTTCAGACAATAGAAATAGGTAAGAGCGAAGAAATCTATAAGGGAAACAATGTTGCCGTACTCTTTATCGGAACAATTGGCCAAGAATGTAAACAAGCAGTAGACGAATTAAGAGAGGAAGGTAAGCATGTGGGATTGTATTATTTTAGATTCCTAAAACCTTTGGACACAGATATGCTAAAACACATTTTCTCTACATATAATAATATTATTACGGTAGAAGACGGCGTTAAGATCGGAGGTTTTGGTTGGAGTGTTGAGAACTACGCTCGTGAAAACAATTACAAACAAAATATCTCCGTACTCGGTATTGAGGATAAATTCGTTGAACAAGGGAGTGTTAGTCAATTGAAAAAGCTTTGCGGTATAGATAAAGACAGTATTAAACAGAAAATCCTTAATCTTAGTCTATAATGCTATAAGAGAGTACGAAACGAAGATAAGAATTAGTAATTTTTATGGAATAATTGATAAAAAACAAAAAAAATTATACGCAGTTCTTTAATTTTTCTTAAATTTGCAAATTGTTTTTAAGAGAAAAAAGACAATATAATTAAGTTGATAACGATTAAATAAGAACAATATGGCACTATTAACTATTTCTGGTTCACCTCACGTACATAGTACGCAAACCACACAAAAAATAATGTGGGGAGTGGTGATTGCATTATTGCCTGCTTTGTTAGTGGCAATATATTATTTTGGTATTTCAGCCCTTTTAGCAACCCTTGTAAGCGTTGCTTCTTGTATGTTTTTCGAATGGCTGATTGGCAAATATTTATTAAAAACCGAGAATACAGTAGTAGATGGATCGGCAGTAATAACAGGTATACTTTTGGCATTTAACCTACCTAGTAATATACCTTTATGGATGATTATCATAGGTGCGTTAGTTGCTATCGCAGTTGGTAAGATGACTTTCGGAGGTTTAGGTAAGAATCCTTTCAATCCAGCTCTTGTTGGTCGTGTATTCCTATTCCTATCTTTCCCTACATCTGTTGCTTTAAGCGAGTGGCCAATGCCTCACCCTTTGTTTGGGGGTAGTGTAACAGATGCCGTAACTGGCCCTACAACCTTAAGCCTTATAGCACAAGGAAAAGATTTGCCTGCTCTAAGTGATTTGTTCTTAGGAGCAACAGGCGGTTCTTTTGGAGAGGTATCTGCTTTGGCTATCCTAATAGGTGGTATCTTTATGCTTTGCCGTAAGATTATTTCTTGGCATATTCCTGTCTCTTTCTTAGGCAGTGCATTTATATTCGCAGGCATACTTTGGTTAATCGACCCTACTGAATTTGTTAATCCACTTTATCATTTACTTGCCGGCGGTATGATGTTGGGTGCAGTATTTATGGCAACCGATATGGTAACCTCACCTATTACTCACAAAGGACAGATAATCTTTGGTTGCGGTTGCGGTCTTCTAACTATTATGTTCCGTTGCTTCGGTCCAATGCCAGAAGGCGTTTCGTTCGCAATACTAATAATGAATGCCGTTACACCTTTAATCAACAAGTACGTTAAATCTGATAAATTCGGTTATAAAAAAACAAAATAAGATCATGGCAAAGTTAGAATCTACAATGAAAAACATGGTAATGAGTTTGACCTTCATTACTTTGATAGCCTCCGCATTACTTGCAGGAGCGTATGCCTTGACAAAAGATACAATAGACCAGGCACAAATAAAGAACAAAGAACAAGCAATAAAAGATGTATTGCCAGATAAATCCGCAAAAGTAGAACAAGCAGTAACTATAACCTTAGATAATTACGCAGATCCTTTCGTTGTATACCCTGCAACTAAGGACGGTCAATTAGTAGGTGCAGCCATTGAGACTTATAGTAACGAAGGTTACGGCGGAAAAATCCGTATAATGGTCGGAATGGACGACAAAGGCACTATATCTAACTACACAATCTTAGAAACTAACGAAACTCCTGGTTTAGGAGCCAAAGCAGACGAATGGTTTAGAACCAAGGGCGACATAAGAGGCAAGAGTCCTGCAACAACCAATTTCAAAGTAAAGAAAGATGGCGGAGATATTGAAGCCATTACCGCTTCTACCATAACCTCTCGTGCATTCCTTTCGGCTGTTCAATGTGCATACGACGCTTTTCAAAAACATCAAAACAAATAGGAGGAAATAGAAATGAATAAAGTGAAAATCATAATAAATGGTATAATAAAAGAGAACCCTACATTCGCCCTTGTTCTTGGTATGTGTCCAACCTTAGCCACTACCACTTCTGCCCTTAATGGTATGTCGATGGGCTTATGTACAATGTTCGTTTTGATGTGCTCCAATATGGCAATATCAGCCATAAAGAACGTAGTTCCTGATCAAGTCAGAATACCTTGCTTTATAGTTGTAATCGCCACTTTGGTATCTATCCTACAACTAATAATCAAGGCTTACTTACCTTCTTTGGATACGTCCTTAGGTATCTATATCCCGTTGATTGTAGTAAACTGTATTATCTTAGGTCGTGCCGAATCTTTCGCCTCTAAGCATAATGTAGTAGATTCTCTTTGTGACGGAATAGGTATAGGTATGGGCTTTACCTTAGCACTTACCCTTTTAGGAGGTCTTAGAGAGATCTTGGGAGCAGGTAGCATATTTGGAGTAAAATTATTCTCAGGAGACGGAATGTTATTGTTCATCTTGCCTCCGGGAGCATTTATCGTCTTAGGATATTTGATTGCTTTGGTAAATCATCTAAGAGATAAAAAGAAAGCATAGAAATTTAGTTCTATTCATTTTAAATTATTATGGGATAAACACTCTATTCATCATAAAAAAGTGTTTATCCCTTCTTTATTATCAATACATAGAAACAAAAATGCTAATCAAAAAATACTCCTCCCCCTTAGGTGAAATAACGATAGCCGAAAGAGATGGTTATCTTGTCGGTCTTTGGTTTAAGAATCAAAAACATTTCGCCTCTACCCTAACCGAAGATTGCAAAGAAGGTTCCTCCCCAATATTAGAACAAACAGAGGAATGGTTAGATATCTATTTTTCGGGCAAACAACCATCCTTTACGCCACCCCTCCAAATTCTTACCACATCTTTTGCCGAGAAAGTGATAAATATCTTACGCACCATACCTTACGGCCACACCATTACCTACAAACAAATCGCCACCATTATCTCTAAAGCCGACAATAAGAGACCTTCTGCTCAGGCTGTCGGCGGATCAGTCGGCAAGAATCCTATTTCGATTATTATTCCTTGCCATAGAGTTGTTGGAACGAACGGTAGCCTTACTGGTTACGCAGGCGGCCTTAATAGAAAACGCAAACTCTTAGAATTAGAGGGTATTAAGATAGAAAACGACAAAATCCTTAAATAAGAACAAATATTTCCTAAACCTTACCGCAATACTCTCAAACATTATCAAAATATTCTTAGAGAATAATTAAATATTATCAAAGAATAATTAAATATTATTAGAGAATAATTGAATAATATCAAAGAATAATTAAATATTATCAAAGAATATTTGAATATTATCAAAGAATAA
>CAVAII010000160.1:0-16678 GCA_963588535.1 Erysipelotrichaceae bacterium
GAGATTGCCTTTTAATTATATTCAATGCTATTGGTCAGGGCATCTAAACTGACCACATGTTTTCGTTCTCCTTTCCGGTGGAATATGCCTCTCTAAAACATATTTAAAAGTTATGATGCCTTGTTCAATAGTATTGAATAAGTATGAACAAAGTAATTAAGAAACCGAGGAGAAGTCAATGAAAGAGGCAAAGAAGTCAGTTAAAAAATCTGACAAGAAAATTCCGCATGGTCGTACTCCAGAAGAAAGCGAAATGCGATGCATAGGGTATGCCACAAGTCTTGCCGAGGAGCAATTAAGAAATGGCACTGCTTCTTCTCAAGTTATTACCCATTATTTAAAACTTGGTTCTTCAAGAGCTCAATTGGAAACAGAAAAATTAAGATTAGAAAACGAGTTGATGAAAGCAAAGACAGAAGCATTGCAATCCCAAAAGAGAACAGAAGAAATGTTCTCAGAAGCAATTAAGGCAATGACTCATTACAAAGGCGAAGACAATGATTAAATCATATTTAGAAATGTCAAAGCTTTTAACTTTTGAAGAGCGTCTTGATTATTTAATGTTAGATGGAAAAGTTGGAGAAGGCACGTTTGGTTTTGATAGATATTTAAATCAGGCATTATATAAATCAAAAGAGTGGAAGCGTTTAAGAGAAAAAATTATCATGCGAGATAATGGATGCGACCTTGGAGTAGAAGGATATGAGATAAACGACCGCATTCTAATACATCATATTAATCCGATATCTCAAGAAGATATTTTGCAAAGAGCTTCTTGCGTTTTTGACTCGAACAATCTTATATCTGTTACCAAACGTACACACGACGCCATCCACTATTCGTCTGCATTAATTATAACAAATAAACCAAAGATTAGGATGAGTAATGATACGTGTCCTTGGAAAAATTGAAAGAGAGAAAAATTATGACAGAAGAATTTAAAAGAGAGATAATCAATTCAACAAAAAAAAAACGATTCTTTAAAACATTCTGCTAAAGGCACTACTTGGAGTAAAGAGAATCATAAATATGTTACTAAAAGAAAAAAGAGAATGAATGGACTTATGTATATGACACCGTTGGTGTAGACGATGCAGAAGTGGTTGATTATGGTTATCCAGCAACGTCAGATCATAATAATTGCATAGAAGGTAGCAAAGTAAAAGTCGATTTGCGTGATAATACCCATACATATAAAGAACTAGCTGGTTACGGAGAAAAATGTCTGGAAATGGCGCTCGATATAGTGTTGAGCTTGTTTCTACCGGTTACAAAAGCAAAATTACAAATAAAGGAATATCTTTTGTTAATAGAGAAACAGAAAAACCCGTATCTGCTTAACCGTTAATTTCTATGTATATAAAAATCGTGTTAAGAATTGGTTAAAGAATTTATTTTAAAAAGTAAAAAGGAGTAAAAATGTCTCTTTCGAATACAGCAACGCCGTATTACTATGGTCTTTTTAGAGATGCTGTATTACGACGAGAAATTCCGGTATGTAAAGAAGTCTCAATGGAAATGAACAGAATAGATGATTTAATAGCGAATCCTAGTTTTTATTACGATGATAAAGCTATTAATGGATTTATTGATTTCTGTGAAAACGAATTGACGCTTACTGATGGCTCTGATTTAGTTTTACTCGATAGCTTTAAACTTTGGGCAGAACAGCTTTTTGGCTGGTATTACTTTGTTGAGCGGTCTGTATATGTTCCTAATGAAGATGGTCATGGCGGACATTATGAAACAAAAGAGATTAAGAAGCGCTTGGTTAATAAGCAGTATCTTATAGTCGCTAGAGGCGCAGCAAAATCTCAGTATGAGTCATATGTTCAAAACTACTTTCTTAATGTGGATACATCAACTACTCATCAAGTTCATACAGCACCAACAATGAAACAGGCAGAGGAATGTCTGTCACCAATTCGAACTGCAATTACTCGAGCACGCGGTCCATTATTTAAATTCATGACTGACGGTAATTTACAGAATACGTCTGGTAATCGAGTTGTAAGACAAAAATTAGCATCAACGAAGAAGGGCATTGAAAATTTTCTTACCCGTTCGCTTTTAGAAATAAGACCGATGACCATCGATAAGCTTCAAGGCCTAAATTCCAGAATTAATTCTGTTGATGAGTGGCTATCTGGAGATGTTAAAGAAGATGTTATTGGCGCTCTCGAGCAAGGTGCTTCTAAGAATGATGACTATTTAATATTAGCAGTAAGTTCAGAAGGAACTGCTCGAAACGGCCCGGGCGACACAATCAAAATGGAATTGTCAGACATCCTCAAAGGAAAATATTACAATCCACATGTTTCTATCTGGTGGTACAAACTTGATGATATTCAAGAAGTTAATAACCCAGCGATGTGGATCAAAGCAAATCCTAATCTTGGAAAGACAGTAACCTATGAAACGTATCAGCTTGATGTTGAAAGAGCGGAAATGGCTCCGGCAAATAGAAACGATATTCTTGCAAAAAGATTCGGTATTCCAATGGAGGGATATACGTATTTCTTTACTTATGAAGAAACTCTTCCTCATAGAAAAAGAAACTATTGGCAAATGCCTTGTTCAATGGGCGGAGATCTTTCGCAAGGAGACGACTTCTGTGCATTTACATTTCTATTTCCTCTTCCAAATGGTAAATTCGGAGTAAAAGTTCGAAGCTATATTAGTTCAAGAACTTTATATAAACTTCCACCAGCTATGCGAGAAAAATATGAAGAATTTATAACAGAGGGAAGTTTAATAGTTCTTGAAGGAACAGTGCTCGACATGATGGAAGTGTACGAAGATTTGGATAATCATATTTGTAATATGCAATATGATGTTCGTTGCTTTGGGTACGACCCATATAATGCTAAAGCATTTGTGGAAAGATGGGCACAAGAGAATGGACCATTTGGAATCGAAAAAGTCATACAGGGTGCCAAAACCGAATCTGTTCCTCTTGGAGAATTAAAGAAACTTTCAGAGGATAGAGTACTTCTATTTGATGAAGAACTGATGAAATTTGCAATGGGTAACTGTATAGCTTTAGAAGATACTAATGGGAATCGAAAACTTTATAAAAAGCGATATGAAGAAAAGATTGATAATGTTGCAGCAATGCTCGATGCTTTTGTTGCTTATAAAATCAATCAAGAAGCTTTTGACTAAAATCTGAGAGGGCGATTATGACAGAAGAATTTAGAAGAGAATTAATTCAACAAAAAAAACGATTTCTTACAACATCATGGCGTTGACGGAATGAAATGGGGTAAAAGATACGGTCCGCCATATCCTTTGACTTCAGATGCCAAAGAGCAAAAAAGAATATGATATAAAGCTCGATAAAGCTTTATCTGGAACAAAAGCAATAACTATTAGTGTCGGTAATAGTTTTCAAAGAATATCAGCCACTAATAACGATAATACAAAGTCAAATACTGTTACATATGTAACCGCTGGACAAAAAGATAATGCCACATATATCACCACAATAGGTAAGTCCAATTTGGTAAAATATGGTAAAGCATATGTTCAAAGATATGAAGCGACGCACGACATACGAATTCCTGATTTAAAAACGCAATTAAAAATTGAAAAAAGTTTACTTAATGATAAAGGCATTCAGCGCGAAATGATTGAGTCATTAATGAAGAAAGGATTTTCAAGAAAAGAGGCGGCTAATGAAGCAATAGTAATAAATAAAGGAAAACAATATGCCAAAGAATTATTAGTAGCGCTGGGTACTTTTGGCACACTTTATGGTGCTATAGGAGCAGCTGGTGCTGGGCCTATCGGTGCTATTGCAGGATTTGCGGGCGGTAGTGCATTCGGAGCTCTTATGAGTGCACCCGCTGCTATGGCTAATGTCGAGGCACTTGCAAAACGTCAATCGGCAATTATAAGCAATTCTTTAGGTGATATAAATAATGTTAAATTACGTTCTACTTATGCTGAGAAGCTGGCGGCAAAAGGTTATAACGCTTTTCGTGATTATAATGACAGAACTAATCGCATGCGTACTACTTCTGCTATAGTGGTTATGGATTCAAATAAAAATTTAAAATTACAATCTTCTAAGAAATTAACTGCCGATGAATATGCCAAGCAGTACGCTAATCGTCTATATAATAGCCTAAGTTCAAAACAAAAAGAATTAATATTTAAAGAGGATTATGAAGCTGAAGGAAAGAGACAGTATGCAGAGGCGCTTGATGCGCATAAAGCGCGCGAAAAACTAAAACAAGTGGCCAACGGTAAAACCGCTTAATAGAAAATATTAATATAAAAGGAGGAACTAATAAATGGCTTCAAATAAAAGAAAAAGAGAATATACACCAAACACTGAAGTTGGCGTAACTGAACCAATTGAAGTATCAGAAGCGATAGAAGAACAAAAAGAAGATATCTTGGAAGTTTCTTCTGCATCTTTTGATGCTATTGTTGCAAATTGTGAACGACTTAATATTAGAGATAATATCAATGGTAATGTTATTACAGTATTAGATGCTGATACAGAACTTAAAGCTTCTGAAAGTTCTGATAGTGATTGGCTGCAAGTTACTTTAACTAATGGAACAGAAGGTTTTGCAATGACTAAATTTATCAAGAAAGTATAGAGGAAGAATTCATGGATAGTATTCTAGACTCAATTAAAAAACTTCTTGGAATCACGACCGATTATGATGCGTTTGACCAAGACATCATTATGGCTATTAATACATCCATTTCAATTCTTACTCAAATCGGTGTAAAGGCAAATAAAGATGGGTTTATTATAACAGGAAGAGATGAAACATGGGAAGATTATTTAGAAAATCAAAATGAAATACTTCACCTTGTTAAACACTTTATTTATATGAAGACACGTCTTTTATTTGACCCACCAACAGGTTCTATATTAACAGAAGTAATGAACAAACAACTTGATGAATTAACCTTTAGAATTCATATAGTTGTTGATCCAAAGGAGGAATCCAGTGAAACAAACTAGCAGATATTTTCTCCAGCATTCTGGAATCCTTGGAATGAAATGGGGTAAGAAGAATGGTCCGCCATATCCATTAAAATATTCTGATTTGTCGCCTGAAGAAAAAGCCAAAGCTAAAGAAAAAGCCATTCGGAATGGTAATATTAAAGAAGCAGCAAATAATCTTTCAGAATTTAATGATAATGAATTAGAACAACTGAAGAGACGCTATAATTTAAATCAGGAAGTTAAAAAATTAAATGCTGCCACTGTTAAAACTGGCGCCGATAAAGTTGATGATATTATGAAAGCCGTCGGCAAAGCTACCAATTGGCTTGAAACAGGAATAAAAGCTTATAATGCTGTTAATAAGTTAAATAACCTTGGGAAGAAATCGACTAACAAAACTGTTACTGACCAAATGACTTTAGCTGATGGTACAAAGAGGACGATTGTAATCAAAGATGCCACCGATAAAGACATAAAGAATGTTAAAGGATACGGTACAAAAACTAAATAACCAATTTTACAATTAAAAAGAAATGAGTTATAATGGAACATATCATTATTTGATGGAGGTTGAGTTATGAAAAAGAAAGTAATTAGTTGTTTATTAGTTACATGTTTACTATCTGGATGTGGAAGTAATAATGCTAATACTATGGTTGGAAAGGAATCTGAAGTTGTTGTCGAAGAAACAGAAATTATGACTGACGTGGAAACCGAGGCAATGGCAGAAATAGAAAGTGAAGAAAAATCTCAAAATTCATTAACCATGCTATCGCATGGCGCCGTTATGGATTGGTATAATAGTAACAAAACTGAAATTGGAATATACGTTTATGCATATATGCAAAATAATACAGATGAAGTATTAGAAAATGTTAGGTATCAATGTACCGTTCTTAGAGAAAGTGATGCGACAGTATTAGCTACAACTGATTTATTTAGGTCTTATATATCGCCTCACGAAACGGCTATATTAGCAGGTAGTATATCAATGAGCATGGATGATGCTAACGATATCGGTGAAAGTACATTAAAATGTTTAAACATTGATAGCGTGAATGCTTCTAAAGCCAAAATAGTTCCGCAATCGGAAATCATTGTTGACGCTATAAGTGCTAATATGGGTCCTGTTGACATGGTTTTTTTAGGTCAAGTAACTAATAATGGTAAATATACAATTAGCAATGGCGATATAACATTGGTTGCTAAAAAAGATGGAGAACCTCGCGCGATAGTACAAGGGCAATTATATGCCGATATCAAATCAGGAGATACATATACTTTTGAATTACATGGAACTGCTAACATGACTGGCGATTATGATGAATATGACGTATACATTGATTGCATTCAATGGTGAAAAATATTAACTCATTCAAAGACTCTGGTAAAAGGCTAGGGTCTTTTTTTTATTGTAAAAAATCAAAATGGAGTACTAAATGATGAGATTTACTGAAAGACTCATGCATGGATGGAACGCATTCATGAACAAAGATCCGACTGGTGGTTATTACGATTATGGTCAAGCGTATGCTAGGAATCCCAGTCGTAGCCGTTTTACTAGAGGTAATGAACGGTCTATTATTACAGCGGTTTATAATAGAATAGCATTAGATGCTGCGGCAATAGACATTAGTCATTGCAAAATGGATGAGGGCAATCGATATGTTGAGGATGTTAAATCTGGTTTAAACGAATGCCTAAAAGTAAGTGCTAACACGGACCAAACTGGAAGAGCGTTTATTCAAGATGTTGTGATGTCTATGCTTGACGACGGTGTTGTGGCGGTTGTTCCAGTAGAAACAAATATTAATCCTATAAATTCTGGTTCTTGGGATGTTACGCAATTAAGAACCGCTCGAATAGTTGATTGGTATCCACAGCATATTAAGGTTCAATTATATGATGAACGCGACTCGCAAAAGAAAGAAGTAGTTCTTCCAAAGTCCATGGTTGCAATCATTGAAAATCCGTTTTATGCAGTAATGAACGAACCAAGTTCTACAATGCAACGATTAGCAAGGAAACTTAGTCTTTCTGACATAATGGACGAACAAACCGGTTCTGGAAAATTAGATGTTATAATTCAGTTGCCTTATACAATTAAAACTGAAGCCAGACGAGCGCAAGCCGAAGCGAGAAGAAAAGACTTAGAGACTCAGCTGGCAACTTCAAAGTTTGGTATTGCTTATGCTGATTCTGCGGAACATATTACGCAGCTTAACCGTTCGCTCGATAATCACATTTTAGATTCTATCGAATATTTAACGAATATGCTTTATTCGCAATTAGGTTTAACGACCGAAATTATGAACGGGACAGCAAGCGATTCTGTAATGAATAATTATTACAGTAGAACGATTGAGCCCATCTTAGCAGCTATTTGTGATGAATTTAAAAGAAAGTTCCTTACAAAAACTGCACGTTCTCAGCATCAGTCTATCGAATTCTTTAGAGACCCGTTTGCATTATTGCCAGTATCTAGCTTTGCTGAATTGGCCGACAAACTTACACGTAATGAAATCATGACATCTAATGAATTGAGACAGAAGATAGGCATGAAGCCGGCTGATGACCCAGCAGCAGACGAACTTCGAAATAAGAATTTATCCGAGTCTAAAGGTGAACAGCATGTCAATATTGACGGTGAGGACATAACAGATGAATACAATAATGAATAATTTAAAGTAAGGAGGAAAGAATTCAAAATGGGAGAAAAGCAATATGATTTTAGTGGCTGGGCTACTAGAAATGATTTGCGCTGCTCTGATGGGCGAACCATTCGTAAAAATGCATTTGCTAATTGCGATGGAATGACAGTTCCACTTGTGTATAACCATCGCCATAATGAAGTTGAAGAAGTTCTTGGGCATTGTGTTCTTGAAAATCGAGAAGATGGCGTTTACACATATGGATATTTCAATAATACAGCAAATGGACAAAATGCCAAAGAAATGGTTCAGCATGGAGATATTGTTGCACTTTCCATTTATGCTAATCAGTTAAAGCAGAATGGCTCTGATGTACTTCATGGCGCTATCAGAGAAGTTAGTCTAGTATTAGCAGGTGCAAATCCGGGAGCATATATCGATAATGTTATATTAGCTCATAGTACTGATGACGTTGATATGTCAGAAGGAATTATCTATACCGGAGAGCCAATTGAAGAAATCTTTATAGAACATAGCGATTCTAAAAAGAAAGAAGAATCTGATGAACAATCAGAAGAAAAAGATAAGGAGAAAAATATGGCAGCAGAAAATGATAAGAAACTTGTAGAAGATACTAATAAAAAATCACCAGAAGCAAAAACCGATGATGAAGAAACTATTGCAGATGTCTTTAATACATTAAATGAAAAGCAGAAAACAGTAGTCTATGCTCTTATCGGACAAGCATTAGAAGATAGTAAAAAAGATACTAAATCTGGTAAAGATGATGAAGGAGGAAAAGAAATGAAGCACAATGTATTTGACCAGGATAATACGGCAACAAATGTACTTTCACACGCAGATGAGGAGGCAATCATCAGCCTTGCTAAGTCTAATTCAGTAGGCAGCCTTCAGGAAGCTATTGGTATTTATGCTCAGGAGAATGGCTCTTTGTCTCATTCTATTGATGACATTGACCAGTTGTTCCCAGAGTATACGAATATTACACCGGGCGCTCCGGAAATGATTACTACTGACCAGGGATGGGTTGGTAAAGTAGTTAATGGCGTATCTAAGTCTCCGATTTCTCGTATTAAGACTCGTACGGTTGATGCAAAGAATATCGAGTCTGCCATCAGAGGTTTGGGATATAAGAAGGGCGATAAGAAAGTAGATATGCCGAACGTTAAGCTGTTAAAGAGGTCTATGGACCCACAGACGGTATACGTAAAGGACAAACTCGATAGAGATGATATTGTCGATATCACAGATTTTGATGTCGTTGAGTATGAGTACAAGCTTATGAGACTTGCTCTTAATGAGGAAATCGCCACTGCAATTATGATTGGCGATGGCCGCGAAGAGGGTGATGACAACAAGATTCAGGAAACCCATATTAAGCCAATTTGGACAGATGATGAGTTGTATACCATCCATCAATTAGTTGATATTGCAGCCGCAAAGAAGAAAATTCAGGGTACAAATACTTCTGCAAACTTTAGTGAGAACTATGTTTATGCTGAGGCTATTATTGCTGCCGCTTTGTATTCTCGTGAGAAGTATAAGGGCTCTGGTAATCTTGATTTCTATTGCACGCCGCATCTTCTTAATGTTATGTTGCTGGCTAGAGACCTTAATGGCCGTCGCATTTACAATTCTAAAGCAGACCTTGCAGCAGCTCTTAATGTTAATGATATCATTACTGCTGAGCAGTTTGAAGGAAAGACCAGAACGGATTCTGCTAGTAAAACAAGAAAGCTTCTTGGTTTGTTTGTAAACCTTAAAGATTACAAGGTCGGTAATACTAAAGGCGGAGAAATCACTAAGTTTGAAGATTTCGATATTGATTTCAACCAGTATAAGTATTTAATGGAGACTCGTATTTCTGGTGGCTTAGTAAAGGTATTCTCCGCTATTGCCCTTGAAGAGGAAGTTACAACAGATACCTCTTCAGCCGCAGCGGAAGCGGAAGGCTAATAATTCAAAATGAGAGTAGTAGGCGTTTAGAATATTTCTAGACGCCTTCTCTTATATTTATCGGAGGAAGTCATGAATAAATTTTATGGGAAAATAGGATTTGCTATTAATACAAATAGTGAAGAAGATCCAGATATTTATACGGATACGATTGTTGAAAGAGCCTATTACGGAGATATTCTTAAAAATTATCAAAGATATTCTCAAGGCGATACTCTTAGTGGTTCCATTACTCTTAATAATCAGTTTTCAATTCTTGCAGACCCATACGCTAATGAACACTCCGATGCTATGCGTTATATAATTCATAACAATGTTAAATGGATAATCACAGATGTGGATATTTCGCAATATCCGCGATTAATAGTCAGTGTTGGAGGAAAATACAATGGATAGCAGACTAATACTGCGAGAGCAATTACAAGAGATAATGGGCTCAAATAAGGTATATTTCGATCCCCCAACAAATACTGTTATGGAATATCCATGTATTAGATATGAATTAATAAAACGTAGAACTCAATACGCTAATGGTAGTCGATATATTAGGCACGATGTCTATACAATAACTCTTATCGATAAAAATCATAAGCACGCTATTGAGATTTGTGAACAAATAGAAAAAATTAAATATGCAACGTTTGATAGAACGTACGTAAGTGATGGCTTACACCATTATGTATACACTATTACAATTTAAGGAGGATAAGAAATGCCAAAGACATTAATTTGGGATGAAGTAGGCGAAAGAGAATATGAGACAGGTGTCTCAAAATGCGTCCTTTATCCATATGACACAGCTGCAACAGATACAACCAAAGCATATAAGCCGGGCGTTGCTTGGAATGGTTTAACGGGATTTACAGAATCTCCGTCTGGAGCAGAAGCAACGAAGCTGTATGCTGATAACGCAGTTTATGCAACTTTGTACTCTACCGAGGAATTCGGTGCAACTTTAGAAGCATATATGTATCCAGACGAGTTCGAAGCTTGTGATGGTACCGCTTCTCTTACGGCTGGTGTAACAATTGGACAGCAGTCCAGAAAGGCATTCGGTCTTTGCTACAGAACAGAAGTTGGAAACGATGTAGAAGGTGATGCTTTTGGATATAAGCTTCATTTAGTATATGGCTGTAAAGCATCTCCGTCTGAGAAATCTCATGCGACCATTAATGATTCACCGGAAGCAGAGACGCTTAGCTGGGAAATTACGACCACTCCGGTTGCTGTTGAAGGGCATAAGAAGACCGCAACATTGGTTATTGATTCAACCAAAGTTTCAGCAGCAGCTATGACAGCAATCGAAAAGGTACTTTACGGTTCTGATACAGAGGATGCTTATTTGCCGCTTCCAGCTGAAGTATTGTCAATTATTACCAATGTAGTTTCTGGCTAATAATTATATTTAATATTTTAAGGGGTCTTAAGCGTTTAATTACAGACCCCTTATTTTTTATTTAGAAAAAAAAGGAGAATGAACAATTATGTACAGAGATAGAAGAACTTATACAGATTTCAATGGCACAGAAAGAACTGAAGATTTTTATTTTAATTTAACTGAAGCTGAACTGACTGAGATGGAATTATCAGTAAATGGTGGTCTTAATCAGTTAATCGAACAGATTGTAGCTACGCAGGATGGCGCAAAGATCATCACAATCTTTAAAGATTTAATTTGCAAAGCATACGGTGTAAAGACTCTTGATGGAAAAGGATTTAAGAAGTCCAAAGAGATTCTTGAAGATTATACCTGCACACAGGCGTTTTCGGATTTGTATATGGAGTTAGCAACAAACGAAGAAGCAGCTACAGCATTTGTTAATGGCATCACGCCAAAGGTTAGAAGCCTCGATAATACGAAGAAGAGCGTCGGTAACGAAAAAAAAGAAGCGTAATCTGTGCCTTCAAATAAATAAAGTCATGGAGTTGATTACATGCCCTTGACAATTACTATACCAAGTCAAGAATTATTTGACGATGTTCGACAAGAATTTACGAATGTTCCAGAGACAAATGTAACTTTAGAGCATTCTTTATTGTCAATTTCAAAATGGGAGTCGAAATGGCATAAACCATATTTAGGTGATGAGAATCATACAAACGATGAATTGCTCGATTATATTCGTTGCATGGTAATTACGCCGTCTCATCTTTCTGATAAAGTTTTATATGGCTTAACACAAGATAACGTAAAAGAAATAGTAAATTATATTTCTGATCCGATGACAGCAACAACATTTAGTGACAATAAAAAGAAGCCACAAACTAAAAAGAAAGACGTTGTTACATCAGAACTTATTTATTATTGGATGGTTGCTTTTAACATTCCAGTAAAATTTGAGCAATGGCATCTAAACAGATTGCTGACATTAGTAAAAATTTGTCAGATCGAAAACGACCCCGATAAGAATAAAAAGAAGAAACTTACAAAAAGCGATTTGATGCGGCGTAAAGAATTAAATGCCGCTAGAAGAGCAAAGTTAAATTCGAAAGGATAACCAGATGGCTAATAATATGGTTACTTTTGAAGAGCATGGAGATTTCAAAAAATTGAATAATTTCTTTGAGAAATGTTTAGAAATTATTCACTTTGGTTTTTTGGATAAATATGGTCGCAGAGGAATTGGGGTTCTTTCTGCGGCTACTCCAAAAGATACAGGTCTCGCTGCTAGTTCGTGGAGTTATGAAATTGTAAGAGAAGGAAAAAATACCGTTTCTTTACAATGGCATAATGATGATATTGAAAATGGATACAATGTGGCAATATTAGTCCAATATGGACACTCCACTAAAAATGGTAGCTGGGTTGAAGGTGTCGACTTTATAAATCCAGCATTAACACCAATATTTGAAGAAATAAAAGATGAGGTTTGGAAGGAGGTTAATAAACTTTGAGTGCAACTATTGATACTAAAGTTATAGAGATGAAATTTGACAATGACCAATTTGAAAAAGGTGTTGCCGAATCTATGTCTACTCTTGACAAACTAAAAGAGAAATTAAAAAATACCGGAGATGGTGAAAGTCTTAAAGGTTTATCCGAAGCTGCCGATAAAGTAGATTTAAGTAATATGGCAGATAGTGTAGAAGCTTTAAAAAACAGATTCTCTGTAATGGGAATCGTTGGTATGACAGCAATTCAAAACATTGCTAATTCTGTTGTTAACCTTGGTAAAAAAGTAGTAACAGCAGTTCCTAATCAGATTGCTAATGGCGGTTGGAATAGAGCAATGAATTTGGAAAATGCTAAATTCCAATTAGAGGGGCTCGGTTATACTTGGGATAAAGTTGGTAAACAGATTAACAACGCAGTGGCAGGAACCGCTTATTCGTTAGATTCTGCGGCTAAAGCTGCCGGTTCTCTTGTCGCTTCCGGAGTTGCAATTGAGGGTGAAGGAGATAAACTCGAGCAATCATTAAAAGCTATTTCTGGTGTTGCCGCGCAGACGAATTCAGATTATGATTCAATCGCTAGCATTTTCACAACAGTTGCCGGTAATGGCAAGCTAATGACAATGCAGTTGCAGCAATTGTCTAATAGAGGGTTGAATGCCGCTGCAACATTGGCTAAAGTTCTTGGAACAACAGAAGCAAATGTTAGAAGTATGGTTTCAAACGGCGAGATTGATTTTGAAACTTTTTCTAATGCAATGAATGAAGCTTTTGGAGAACACGCATTTGAAGCTAATAATACATTTGAAGGCGCCTTGGCAAATATGAAGGCCGCATTAAGCAAGATTGGCGCTAATTTTGCTGAACCAATAATTCAAAATGCGGTACCTGTATTTAATGCATTGAGAACAAAAATCAACGAATGTAAAACAGCAATTGAAGAATTTGCGGGATATGATTTGGCAGAAAGCGCTGTTTATGAAAAAGATATCGGTACCCTTAAAGCGAAACTTGAAAGCGTAAATGAAGCAATTGCTAATGGTACGGCTACAGAAGAAGAAGCCGCGGCTGTTCAAGATGAATTAAATGGAAAAATTCATGAGTATTATGAACAGATGTCTCCTTTTGAGAAGGCAGTTCGATATCTTAGCGCAGGCATTACAAGCATTATTGATAAAATAGATACTAGTTGGATTTCTAATGTCGGAACAATCATAGTTAATGCTTGTAAAGGAATTTGGTCATTCCTAGCACCAATAGGTAAAGCATTCAGTGACGTATTCAATAGTGAGAATAAGTCGATTCTTAGTCAAGTTACTGAAATTTTAGCAAATTTATCTCAGAAATTAATTCTGAATAATAATGCTATGAACGGTCTTTATCAGACGTTTAAAGGCGTCTTTTCTATATTTGATTTATTCGGAACGATTATTCATGAAATCTTAGGATTAATTCCTTCTTTAGATTCTAATACATTCTCGTTGGCAGAGCAAATCTTTAAAGTTACCGGCTTTATCGGGAATCTTATTACCAATTTAACAACTCTTATTAAAGAGTCTGGGATAATTAAGACAGTAATAGTTGGTATAAAGAACGCCATTGTAACTATCATTAGTGCAATCGCTGGTGGAATTGTTTATGTTGCAGAACTTATAGCACATAGTAAAACGGCTCAAGTAATTTTATCGGCTCTTGAGAATGTACTAATTGGAATTGTTGCTGCAATTTATATAGCAGTAACGTCAATTGCTAAACTCGTAACGAAGTTCATTACGTTATTTAATACTCTCAATCCGGGCTTTAAGCAAGTAAATAGTTTATCAGATGTATTTTCCAATTTAGGCATCATTTTACAAACGCTTGGCAAAACAATATCAACACTTGTGCAAAGCGGCTTGCAAAAGTTAACAGAAAAGTTTCCTGCATTAAGCAGTGTAATTTCAGTTGTTTCTTCTGTGTTTTCGGGATTAGGAAGTGCAATATCTGGAGTTTATACTCATATCACAGAATTTGCATCCCGTTTTATTTATTGCATTCAAAATGGAATAAATCCATTTAGTGATGCTTTAAATAGATTGACATCAACAACGCTTCCTAATATTAAGAAGCATTTCTCAACGCTTATTTCTAAAATTCAGGAATTTGCAAATAAGTTTGAAGTAACGAGGAAGATTTCATCAGTTATTAGTTTTATTGCTGAAAAAATATTATATCTAAAAGATTGTATTCTTGGCCTTTTCGGTAAAGGAAGCAATGGAGTTTCTGTTACTGAAGGTTCTAGAGAGATGGTAACAGTTCTTGGTGAGAGCGTGCCATTAGCGGCAAAGCAATTAGAAATTTCCGGAGATTCTGTTGAATCCTTTGGAAGCAAATTAAAGACATTTCTTTCAAATCTTGATGCGGGAAAAATTGCGGCTATCGGCTTTACAGTTGCAATTACAGCATTGGGTATAAAGCTTATTAAAATTTGCTCAAATATTGGAGATCTAATGAGCACTGTTAATTCTACGCTTAAAAAGATAGGAAGCGGCGGAATTGTTGGGATTATATTTGGAAATGAAAAGAAACAAACAAAGTCATTATCCAAAGTTCTTGAAGTAGCAGTGGCTATTGGTATTTTGGCAGCATCATTAAAACTTATATCAACCATTGATTCGTCGCAATTAATGAGCGTAAGTATTTCCATGGGTGCTTTAGCCGGTGAAATTATTATAATGATGGGTGCTATGACTCTTTTCGAGAAACTTTTAGGAAAAGAAAAGTCTTTATCGTCTGTTGGCAAAGTCATGATAGAAATGGCAGCTGCTGTCGGAATTATGGCACTAACATTAAAGCTTCTTAGTAGTATACATATGGACAACAGCATTTTAGAAAACATATTTACTATGATTGTTATAGAGCAATCTTTAGTACTTATGGCTGTTGAGTTAAAGAAATTCGCCAAAGATTTAAGCGTAGGAGTTCTAACATTAGTTGGCTTTGCATTATCAGTAAGTATTTTAGCAGGAGCATTAAAGAAACTTTCAGGAATAGACGGAAGTTCTATTGATATAAAAGTTGTAGGATACTTCTTGGCTATTGTTGCTGGTTTTGCTGCTATATCAGCAGTCGCAGGAAAATTAAGCGCTGGTATGTTTGTTGGATTCTTAGGAGCTGCGATTGCACTTAAAACAGCATTGCCCATTCTTCAGGATGCATTTAATAGTATTAATATGGATTCCGTTAAAGCCAAAATGTTAACGTTTAAAGACATGCTGATTGAAATGGGCGTATCTAATCTTGCTATTATTGCAGGAATAGCGGCTTTGTTGGCGGTTGGTATTATTCTTGGTAAAGCATCTCAAGCGTTTGGTATTGGTTTATTGGCTTTTGCTGGTGCTGTATGGGTTCTTTCAAATGTCGCAAAAAAGTGCGGAGAACTTAAGACCGAAGAATTGAAGAACGGCTGGATTACATTAGGTGTTATTGGCGGTATCTTAGCTTTAATCGAAGGATTAAGTAAGTTAGTAGATGCTAAATCGATTCTTGCATTTTCAGTATCATTAGTGCTCATTACAACTATGATGGCTATCATTGCGGGATTAGCAGTTGTTGTCGGAATGGTCGATACCGCTCAAATAATTAAAGGCTGCATAGTTGTAGGAGTTATTGGTGCTCTTGTTGCAGCATTAGAAGTTGCATCTTCAAAGACCGAAAATGCTAAAACTGGACCTATTGTAGCAGCTTTAGTTGGTTTCGCGGTTGTTCTTGCAGAAACAATAGTTATATCTATGCTTATGAAAGAACATGGTGACGAAGTAATGGCAGCTTTCGGAATTATGATGCTTGTATTATATGCTATGAAGAGGGCATTTGAGACTATCGGTAAGATGAAAACTAGTACAGCAAGCGTCGTTGGATTGATATTGATGGCTATTATGCTTGCTGAAATTGGAGCAGCATTATATTTAGTATCAGGACAAGATTGGGGTGGTTTGATGATAGCAACCGCTGCAATGATTGCTGTAATCGTAACACTAGTTGGTGCATTTGAAAAAATAGGAGCAACCGGTAAGACATTTAGTGCTAATAAGTTAACAAGTATGAAGTTAATGTGCTTAGTGTTAGCTGAAATTGGAGCGGCATTATATTTAGTATCTCTTAATCCTTGGGATTCTATTTTGGCAGCAACAGTCGGAATGGTTGC
>CAVAII010000160.1:16785-60197 GCA_963588535.1 Erysipelotrichaceae bacterium
CAGCTTCTCTATATGTAGTATCTCTTAATCCTTGGGATTCTATTTTGGCAGCAACAGTCGGAATGGTTGCTTGCATGATAGCTTTTGGAGCTTGCATTCAGGCAATTGGAAGTGTAAAGGTTGATTCAAAGTCAATTATAGCTTTACTTCCTATGGTTGTAGTTTTAGGAGCTATAGCAGCTTCTCTATATGTAGTATCTCTTAATCCTTGGGATTCTATTTTGGCAGCAATGGCAGCAATGTCTGTAACATTATTAGCGCTTACAGTTGCATTAGCAATTTTATCGGGATTAGACACTAAAGGAATTATAGCCGGAGCAGCAGGATTATTAATTGCTTCTGTTTCTTTAATGGGAATAGGAGTGGCATTAAATATGTTGGCGTCCGTTGAGTGGGGTGCTGTTGGAAAAATGGCAGTAGGTCTGTTAGCTCTTGTGGGTGCATTAACGGTTCTTGCATTAATTGGTTCTTCTATGGCCGTAGGTTTAATTTTAGCGGCAGCAGCTATGGTTGTGGTTTCAGCAGCTTTAGTCATTATGGCAGCAGCTTTAGTTATTATGAATGAGGTTGAATGGGGCTCAGTTGGAAAGATGGCGGTAGGCTTATTGGCTCTTGTTGCGGCTCTTACGGTCTTAGCTTTAATCGGAACCGGAATGGCCGTAGGCTTAATCTTAGCGGCAGCAGCTATGGTTGTGGTTTCAGCGGCTTTAGTCATTATGGCAGCAGCTTTAGTTATTATGAATGAAGTTGAATGGGGCTCAGTTGGAAAGATGGCTGTGGTACTTCTAGAATTAGTAGTAGCATTAACAATTTTGGCATTAGTTGGAACTGGAATGGCTGTTGGTTTAATCTTAGCGGCAGCAGCTATGGTTGTATTAGCAGTTGCATTGACTCTTATAGCTAATGCGCTCGTAACTTTAAATGATGTTGAATGGGGTTCAGTCGGAAAATTAGCAGTTATATTACTTGAGCTTGTTGTGGCAGTAGCAGCTTTAGGCATTATCGGCACAACTTTTTCAGTTGGTATTTTAGCGTTAGCAGCTGCCTTGGTAGCTGTAGGAGTAGCAGCCATTGGTATCGGCGCAGGTATAATGCTTGCATGTACCGGAATTTCACAATTGACCGTAGCACTTATAAGTTTAGTAACTGTGAACATAGCCGGCGTTGCAGAACAAATGTTATATTTAGCAGTTGCGGGAGCAGCTATGTTAGCAGGAGCACCGGGATTACTTGTAACTGCGGCCGCGTTGTTTGTATTTTCGAGGGCGTTCGATTCTGTGTCTTCAACTATAGTTTCCGCGGTTACTATTGAATGGGCAACCCTACCAGTGCAAGCAAAAGTAATAGGTTATAATACCATTAAAGGATTTAATAATGGTCTTATTGTTGGATATAAAAATAGCAAAATAGTAGACACTATTTCGACTATAGGTTCAAACGTATTAGAAACATTTCGAACTGTTTTAGATACACATTCACCTTCAAGAGCTACTGAAAAAATAGGTAAAGATACTGTTAAAGGATTTGGAAACGGTCTTGAAAATAGCGATATATGGGATAAACTAAAATCAAAATTAAGTGAAGTTTTAAATAAAGTAGTAAGTATGTTTACGGGAATTATTGATAAAATAAAAAATGCAATATCTGGCATAGGAGATTTCACAGATGGATTAGACGATATAGCTGAAAAATTTAATATAACAGGCGATGTAGGCAACGATCTTAATGAGACTATTGATGAAATGACATCCTCTTTAACGGATTGCATATCTGCTACCAGTTCCGCCACATCAGCAAATTCAGACCTGTCTTCTTCGTATGAGGATTTACGTTCTTCAATAGAGTCCGCAATTGATCCGTTTGAAGAGTTCAGTACAGAAGTGGATGTTACTGCTGACGAAATTCTGAATAATATGCAGTCTCAGATTGATGGCATAATGAATTGGGCAGCAATGCTCATGGATTTAGCCAATAAGGGGCTGTCCCAGAGTTTATTGCAGTATCTTGCAGAATTAGGTCCATCTGGCTATAAGTATGTAGCGGCATTTGAAACAATGACTGCTGAGCAGTTAGCGGCAGCTAATATTAAATTTAGCCAGGTTATGGTATTAGACGAGTATGCAGCGTCACTTATTGGTCAAGCATATACGCGTGCTGGTCAGTATGTTTCTCAAGGATTCATTAATGGTGTAGACTCTGCGGGAGTTATTGCTACAATGTCCCAGTTAGGTACTGACAGTTTAGCAGGATTTAATAACGCTTATGGTATTGCATCGCCTTCGAAGCAGACATATCAGAGCGCACGTTATGTCGTACAAGGATTTATCGACGGATTGGGAACGAAGAAAGCCGGTGGCTGGAGAGAGATAGAAACTAAATTAGGATTAATTGCTCAAGATGGTTTAGCAGCAATCAAGCGAATTCTCAATTCTAGCGAGGGCTATAATATTGGCTATAATCTTTGCCAAGGATTAGTTAACGGTATCCAAGCCGGAACACCAATGGTTGTAAATGCGGCATATGCATTAGGTTTAGCAGCAAACGCTGCAACACGAAACGCTACTGCCGTGGAATCACCATCAAAGGTGTTCAAGGAGATTGGTCGTTATTTAGCCGTTGGTATGGCTATAGGCATTGAAGATAATACTGATAAAGTCGAGAAAGCATCAACTCAAATGGGTAATGCAGCAATAGACCGCATGAGAATGGTTGCTGCATCTGTGCTGGATTTCTTGAACACAGACAATTCATTTGAGCCAACCATCAGACCTGTATTGGATTTGAGCGGAATTCAAAATGGAACTGCCGACATAGCAAGTATCTTTAATTCAGCATCTATTCCTACAAACATCACAGCAGGTTCTATTTCTGCAAAGATGAAGGAAGCTGATGTGTCAAGAGAAACTACTATTAAGCAACACCCTACACAGACAGTCCAAAACTACACCTTCAACCAGACGAACAACTCACCGAAGGCATTAGACAGATACCAAATTTACAGACAGACAAGAAATCAGATAGCCATGATGAAAGGAGTTATGTCATGATAGAGTCTATCGCAGTAACAAATCATCTTGGCAGCAAAATGACTCTAGAACTATCAAGCCCTGAGAAATCGGGGCTTATAGTGAAGAGCATCACTGGTTTAGGCGCCAATACAAATATCAACTCATCAAAACTTGCAACGGCAGATGGCGAGATATTTAACTCTGCGAGAATGAAGCCCAGAGATATTGTTATAACCTTTATTTATGATGAATCAGACCCAGAAGCAGCAAGACTTAAAACTTATACCTATTTTCCGACAAAAAAGAAAGTGAGATTGGATTTTAAAACTACTTATAGCAATTGTTACATTGAAGGCTGGGTTGAGAAGAACGAAATGACGATTTTCAACAAACAGGCTTACGGTGCAATTACAATAAATTGTCTTGACCCATACTTCTATTCCAATGCAATCAATACAACTTACATGTCTGGAATAGAACCACTGTTTGAGTTTCCATTTGAGAAAGATTCATCTGATAATACAACGATTCAGATGGGAGAGCTTCGAGTATTAAAAGAACGTTCTGTTTGGTATACAGGAGACCATGACATTGGAATCACAGTTAATATGCATCTTATTGGACCGGTAGAACAGCTCGCAATCTATAACGTGAAAACAAGAGAGAAGATGTCATTCAATGACACATTAATTGAAACCTTAACGGGAAGTAAATTAATAGCGTTGGATGACATTGTTATTTGTACAGTTAATGGAAGCAAGATAATCCAGCTTTACCGAGAAGGTGTTTCATATAATATTATTAATGCAATCAATAGAGATGCCGATTGGTTTACCTTAACAAAAGGCGACAATTTGTTTACATACACAGCAGATGTTGGCGAATACAACGTACAAATGAATATTCAAAATAGAGTAATTTACGAGGGTATTTAACTATGAATCTTTTATTATTAAACACAAGTTTCGAAGTTGTAGATATTATCGATACCTATAGTTCATTACTCTGGACGGAACGTTACTATGAGGCAGGAGAGTTCGAATTAATTGTTCCTGCAAATAATAAAAATTTAGAACTATTCCAGATGGATTACTATTTGAGTCGAATAGATTCAAAGTGCTTGATGATTATTGAGAAACGAGAGATTGAAACAGACGAAGAAGACGGAAACACTCTCACAATAACAGGACGTTCTATTGAATCTATATTGGATAGAAGAATTATCTGGACACAAACTACGATAAGTGGAAATCTCCAATCTGCTATAAAGACTCTCATCAATAGCGAAATTATTAGTCCTTCTATAGCAGATAGGAAGATTTCTAACTTTATATTTACAGAGTCAACTGATACAGCTGTTACAGATTTAACTGTCGATGAAGCACAATATACCGGTGACGGACTTTATGAGGTTATTCAGGACATTTGCGAATTAAAGAAACTTGGCTTCAAGTTAACAGTCGACGACAGTAATCAGTTTGTCTTTGAACTCTATGCCGGAACGGATAGGACTTATAGCCAGACGGCATTACCTTATGTGCTTTTCTCGGGTAATTTTAATAACCTTTTAAGCTCCAACTATTCAGAAGACAAAACCAATTACAAGAACGTCACTCTGGTTGCAGGAGAAGGTGAGGGTACAGCAAGGACAACGGCCGTTTATGGAAGTGCTAGTGGCTTAGACAGAAGGGAGCATTACACCGATGCAAGAGAATTGTCTACAAATGACGGTGAAATCAGTGCTTCCGAATATCAGACTCAACTTCAATCAAAAGGAGAGGAAGAGCTTAAAGAGTACAAGATTAAGAAGGACATCGATGGCGAAATAGATACTGTAGTCACATATGTTGCCAATGAGGATTACTTCCTTGGTGATTTAGTGCAAATTGTGGATGACTATGGCACCGAAGCAAAAGCCAGAATTACAGAGATTGTTACTTCAATCAGTTCGTCTAGCATCTCTACCTATCCGACATTTGAGATCGAGGATGATGAAACAGAATAATTCAAAATGGAAGGAGAAAGTACATGGCTTTAACATATGGATTCTACGACTCCTTAAACCATGATAGAACATATAATGCTGAACAAATATCAAGTATATTTAATGGTATTATCAATGACGGTATATTTGAAAATATCGGAACATATATGGTTGTATCTCCGGGTTCAAGCGGTTTAAGCGTAAATATTGCACCCGGACGAGCATGGTTTAACGGCACATGGTCTCTTAATGATTCTATCTATGTACTAGATATTGGAGACGCGCCATTTGTATCCGGATATAGTCGAATCGACGCCATCTGTTTGAAGGTTAATAAAGACCCGAGTGCAAGAGAGAACAGCTATGTAGTTGTTACCGGTACAGAGACATCTCAGACACCATCTAAGCCGGAGTTAGTAGATACCGACACAGAGTTCTATCATCCTTTGGCTTATATTACAATTAAATATGGTGATACATCAGTTATTGCGTCACAGATTGAGAATGTAATAGGTACAACAACTACACCGTTTATTACAGGTATTCTAGAAACCGCTGATATTACAGAGTTACTAAACCAATGGCAAGCACAATGGGATGAGTGGCTCGAATACTTTACTGATAGTAATAGTTCCATGTTCTCTACTTGGTTTGAAAATATTAAGGGACAGCTTTCGGAAGATGCGGCGGGTAAGCTTCAAACACAGATAGATGCTTTACAACATATTTATGTTGATGAAGAAACGCTTTACTTACCAAATACGGAAGGTTCTGTCTCTAGTGACGGAGTCCTAACAATTGGGGCACAAGTAACAGAATAAAAATATGAAGGAGGATTTCTTATGCATCAGCAATCAAATCCTTACTTCAGGGCCGGTATGGTTCCGGTTAAATCTTAAATTCAGGACTCAATTCTATTACAAGGGTTGGGTCCTTTTTACATCGAAGGAGAGACGGGCATGAGTTTGAATGAGTTGATACGAACTATCGACCTTCATAGCAATGTCATTTGGGCTGTCATTTTAGTATTAAGTATCCTAATCGAAGTAACCCCCATAAAGATCAATCCGTGGTCCGCTTTAATATCATGGATTAGCAGGCTTTTTACAAAGGATTTAAAAGCTCAATTGACAGAAAATACAGAAACATATTTAGAGTCTTATAAAGATCTAAAGGATGACATTAACGATATTAAAAAAGAAGTAAATGCGATAAAAGAAAATAATGATACAGAAAGAGCTATGACATCTCGGTATCGAATTATTCGAGCCGCAGACGAGCTTCGTAATGGTGCAAGTAAGTTGTCAGAAGACCATCTTGAGCAACTTGGAGAAGATATAGATATTTATGATAAATATTGTAAAACGCATCCTATGTATCGAAATCACAAAGGACAAAAATCGAAAGCGTTAATTTTAGCTTATGAACAACAATTAGAAGATGATAAATTAGATTAAATAACTTTTTCATAAAAGATATTTATAAAACGGCTATTACATTCCATGTATTTTTTGGGAATAGTAATGCCGGAGCAATAGAGAAACATGCTATTGGAGATAAGATAAGACTTGACGGACGTCTTCAAAGCAGAACATTTTTACAAACCGGTACTCGATACGAAGATACCGAAAACAACATACAAAGTTTCAGTAATGAAGCTACTATAAATTATATTCTTTTAAACAAAGGAGGATTTTTATTATGGATTTATCAGTACTTACAGAATTTACGGTTCCTATTATTGTGGGCGTTTGCCTTTGTGTTGGTTATATTTTAAAGAACGTTGTAACCACCGATAAGGTTAACAAGTATATTCCACTTATTATGGGAATGCTTGGTTTAGTTCTTAATATTTGGGTAAATAAAGGAGCATTCACTCCGGAAATCTTATTTGGAGGCTTATTTAGTGGCTTGGCTTCTACCGGCTTGTATGAAGCTTTTCGTAATATCATTGAAAAGAAGGAGAACTAATATTATGGCAGCGGCTAGAATTTGTGATTCTTGTGGCGAATTTTACAAGTTTGATGATGGCGAGAACGTGGCTAATAGAATCTCCATTGAACACGCTAACGAAGCAGGTAAAATGGCAAAGACAATTAAAACTTATGACCTTTGTCCTGATTGCATGAATGCAATACAATCTCTATTGAGCAAATAAGGACACTATTATATTTTTGTAGGGTTGGTGTATGAATTTAACAAAAAGTATAGAAACAGTGATAACCGTAAGCCTTATTTTATAGCATTTAAGCGCTATTTATTCATACATTATTCATACACTCAAGCCCTGCAAGCTGCATAAATACTGGCTTTCCTGTTTCTGTAGAGGAAGCAGCAAAGGCAGGTAAATTTTAAGAAAACCGCTAAAATCAAGGGTTTTTGTAGTGAACAGATGTTTGAAAAAGTTGTAAAAAGTGTATTATTCATACACCATTCATACACTATTCATACACCTAGGTCATACACCGAATAAATACTCTAATAAAAGGTCTTCGAAAGCAATTTCGAGGGCCTTTTATAATGCAAAGGAGGACACTTTTTGAGCTCAATAAAAAAATAAATATTAGAGGAAAACTTTATTCTTTAGAGGCATCTACGCAAGCTTATAAAGTATATTATGATAATTCTACAGCAGGAGTTCTAACTTCAAATACTGTTCAGACAGCTATTGATGAAGTAGCTAATAAAATCAACACTCTCGCTATGTCATATGTCGGAATGATTATTCATTCAACTACATTAGATACAATGGAGAAGGTTATTGCTTTCTATGGTGGTACTACATGGGAAAAGATGGAAGGAGTATTTCTTTTAGGTGCATCTGATACTTATGCAGCTGGCAGTACAGGTGGCGAAGCAACGCATACATTAACAGTAAGTGAAATGCCATCGCATAATCATAAAGTTAGTGCGTGGCAGGCGAGTGGCGGAAATTATGGTTTAGCATGGGCACAAGGCTTAATAGCAGGTTCAAATACTTCTACATCTACTTCCGCAGGTGGTTCACAACCACATAATAACATGCCACCTTATAGAGCAGTATATATATGGGAAAGAACTGCGTAGTTAATTAAGCGGTGCGTTCCCAGATGTATACTGCTTTGTATGGGGGCATATTATTGTGAGCAGCTCCACCACCAGACGTTTCCGTTGCAGTTGTAGCAGTGGTAGTATAAAAAGGAGCAGATTCGCCTGTACCATAAGAGCCTCTGCCCGAAGAAGAAGATGTTTTTACATAGCTATGACTATGCGATGGCATTTCATCATAATAGTCATCTAAAATCAATTATATCTGGGAACAAACAGCCTAAAAAGGAGGATAAACACTAATGAGTGTAATAAATAAAATAAATGTCGGCGGACAGGAGTACGACCTAAATGTCGCCACAGTAGCAAAGACTATTAGCTATGATAATACCTCATCTGGTCTGACAGCAGCCAATGTCCAGACAGCGATTGATGAAGTGACAGATAAAATTAACACTATTGACCTAGATGCAATCACAGCGTTAAATAGCAATTTAATTTACAAAACACACAGATGGTTGCGCTTCAATCCATCAAACCGCAAAGGACTTATCATCAAGGCGAACACCATCATCAGACTTGCAAACGGCAAACTCAAAGCATTTATGACAGATACTGCCGTTGACTTGTCCTCATATATTACAACCGCAGGAGCGGACTACTTTGTCTTTATTGACAATGATGGGAATATCACAGCACAGACAAGTAACACAAAAGAAAATGCAGTTAAAATCGGACGTTTCCATACCCTTTGCGTAGTTGCAGGAACGATTACTATGATTGCACCAGCCGCACCTTCAAGTGGTTTAGCGGTGGGCGGAAATTACCTCGTGAAGAGTTATAACAAAGACACGGACGCAGATTTTTATAACTTTTACAACAAAGCTATCACAGCCGTAACAGTGCAATCTGCTTATGACGTCATCACTATGACACACCCATTGAGCGGATTTGATGCAGGGGATATTCTCCCTGAATCTGTATTCTGCTTGTCATGGCATCCTGATTGCTTGGTTGAAGATGCTATGGTCTACGACCAAGACACAAAGATTGCTTGCGACGTTTATTTGCAGAGCGGAAAAGGCTTTGAAACACGCTCGAAATATGGCGCAACTCATACTGTATCAAGAACGCCATACAATCATGCAGAAGATTTTAGAATGATTGGTAAGAAGTTACTTGCAGATTATCAATTCACTTCTTGTGCTCTTGGTGGCAACGAAAAAACAGCAATCAGCGGAGCGAAGGACTGGACAACAGTCGGTGGTCATGTAGACACGGCAGGAAGACGAATGATATCCGCAATCGGTGTGGAAGAAATGACAGGTTATTTGTATCAGTGGCTTGACGAGGTTTCTCCGAGCGGAGGTTCGTCATGGGTAACGACTGACACACATGCTTCTTTCGGACAGGAATATGGTGCACCATACGTGCTTTTCGCGGGCGGCTATTGGTCTGGCTCGTCTTATTGCGGTTCGCGTTGTCGGTCTTCGGCTGGCGTTCGCTCGGGTGTCGGTGCGACTTGCGGGGGGCGTGGGTCGAGCCGCATAGTAACTGATTAGCGTAGAGCGGAGTGCGGCACGATTAGAATTATTAAGAGAAAGGGGAACAACCGAAATGGGAATTCCAACATTTAAAGAATTAGTGCCTAAGTCAGAGGTATTTGATGGCGATAAGATAGCCATTGAAAAAGTAATTGACAGACCCATTATAATAATCGGCTTTAAAATCAAGCCGAGTAAGAAAAACAGTGGTATGTGTTGCCATATCAACTTCTATTTTAAGGATGATGAAAATCAGACACATTATGTGCTTTTCACAGGTTCAGCGGTCATTAAAGACCAATTAGAACAAGTCGAAAACGCAAGAAAAACATCTTCCTTTATGGAGTTTGAGACAACAATCAAAAAGATAACGAATTATTATTCGTTAGATTAACAAACTCATAGGGTATGCGTTTAAGGTGCTTATCGCAGGCGGCAATTGGACTAACTCGTCTTATTGCAGTTCACGTTGTCGGAATTCGAATAACGTTCGCTCGAATGTCAATGCGAATTACGGAGGGCGTAGGTCGATACGAAATAAGTATAAAACTCCTTGAGACTATCATGGTCGTGCTTACTTCGGCTGAACGCATATCCTTGGAGTAATTCCAAAAAAATAAACAGGAGTATGGCTCGTTTTGGTAGGATGCGAAAATTCGAGTCATTAAATTTTTAAATTATGAAATCTTATAGTAATTTATGGACTAAATTTATTTCAAAGGAAAACTTTGAATTAGCATATAAAAATTCAATCAAGGGAAAGAAAAATCAAAGACAAGTCAGATTGTTTAATGAAAACACAAAAGAAAATCTTGAGAACGTCCGGCAGATGGTTATAGATGGGAAATTTCACACATCGAAATATCGAGAGAAAAAGATATATGAACCAAAAGAACGAATCATTTATAAATTGCCATACAGTCCCGATAGAATTGTTCAACACGCAATAATGAACGTCCTAAAACCAATACTTGTGAATTTATTTATCGAGAATACGTTCGCCTGTATCGAAGGACGAGGACAACTAAAAGCAAGCACCAAGTGCAGTGAATATGTGCGGAAATATCAATACTGTTTAAAATGCGACATACATAAATTTTACCCGTCTATCAATCAGCACATATTATCGGCAAAACTGCACAGAATAATTAGAGACGAAAAATTCATGGCGTTACTTGATGACATTATCTTTTCTTATGAGGGCGGCTATAATTGTCCGATTGGAAATTACTGCTCACAATGGTTCGGCAATTATTACCTATCGTTTTTAGATAACTTTGTTTTGCATAAACTGAAATGCAAGGCTTATGAAAGATATTGTGATGATTTCATGTTATTTAGCAATGACAAAGCGTATTTACAAGACTGCAAAAGAAGGATACGGAAATTTTTAAAGGACGAATTAGAGTTAGAGTTTTCAAAGGCGGAAGTCTTTAACGTGAAGCAGGGCGTTGACTTTTGCGGTTATAGACACTTTGGAAAATACGTCTTGATTAGAAAATCCACCGCAAAGAGAATGAAAAGACGCTTTAGAAAGATAGAGCAAAAGATAGAAAGCGGAAATTTCGACAAGGAACGCATCAGAAGGCAAATGGCAAGCGCAAACGGCATCATGTCACATGCGTGTGCTAACCATTTAAGGGAGAGTATTAAATATGACGACTTGCTTAAAAAGGTCAGTTAAATTGCTATTTAACCTAATCGCAATTTTTACGCATTCCATAGTGAGAGGAAAGATTCTTAAATGAACTTTCTCTCTTTCTTTTTATTATATTTTAAGGAGGATTTACTATGGATTGCAAAGCGGAAGTTGTTAACAAGATTCTTACCGGAGCAGTTGGTATTATATCAACAGAGCAACAGCAAAGATTTAGTGATTTAATTTATATGGCACTATATGACTACGACGTAACTCCGAAAGAATTATATTCAGAATTACCAGCAATAGTTTATGACGTTAATGAAGATTTATTACGCCGATTCTTACTTGCAAAGGCTGTTAATTGCTTATCAGAGAATACTCTTAAACTTTACAAGTACCGCCTCGAACGTTTCTTGATGGATATCAACAAGAAAGTAATAGATATTACAGCAGATGATATTCGTTACTATTTAGCTAATGAGAAGATACGTACGAAGTGCTCTAACACGACCTTATCGAATATTCGTATGTGCCTTTCTTCATTTTTCTCATGGCTCTTTACAGAGGAATACATTACTAAAAATCCAATGCTTAAGATTCCCAATGTTAAATTAGATACAATTAAAGAACAGCCATTCTCTGTAACAGATGCTGAAAAGATTCGTAATGCCTGCTCTACAAAACGCGATAGGGCGCTAGTAGAGTTCTTATTCTCAACAGGATGTCGGGTATCCGAAGTGGTTTCGACAAATCGAGATAGTATAGATTTTGATACAAAGCAGCTAACAGTTATCGGAAAAGGTAATAAGCAACGAACGGTATACTTATCAGATAAATCTTTAATGTATCTTAAAGAGTATCTGGAAGACAGGAAGGATGAAAATCTTTCTTTATTTGTTTCTGTAAATCAGCCATTTAATACTTTATCTAAAGACGGTATAGAAGCAATACTAAAATCCATAGGAACAAAAGCAGGCGTTCCGGATGTTCATCCGCACCGATTCAGACGTACTATGTGCTGTAATCTTGTGAACAGAGGAATGCCAATTCAAGATGTATCTCAAATAATGGGGCATTCGTCAATCGGTACGACAGAAATCTATTACAATTCAATCGGCGCAAACGTTAAAAATAAATTCGATATCATATCAAACTAGGAGGAATTCAAAATGGCAACGAACGAACAATGTAAAGCCTTTATTGAGCAAATTGCTCCATTGGTCCAAAAACACATTGCAGAATATGAGAGAGGCTGTAGCAGCGCAATTATCGCCCAAGCCTGTTTAGAGAGTGGTTATGGTGGGCATGGCAATGCCAGAACACAAGTAAAAGCTTCTCATCATAATTATTTTGGTTTGAAATACCGTACGGACAATCGTGTAACGGTTAAACATCATACTTTTTCAGATGTTTCCCAAGAGCAGAATGCCGATGGTTCATATAGGAATATCTCATGTGCTTGGTATGGTTTCGATACGATGGAAAACGGTGTTATTGGCTATCTGCAATGGACAAATGTTGCGCGTTATACCGGTTGTAAGCATTTAACAGACCCGGAAGCATACCTCAATGCCTTACGTACGGCTGGATATGCAACGTCCTTAAATTATGTCAAGAATTGCATGGCTGTCATCGATAAATGGAATTTGAGGCAATATGACACTGTTCAAGAGGTGTCTAGTAACACAGAAAAGGGGGAAACAAATAAAATGGTAATTAATGTACACGCAGGACACAATCCGGATGGTAAAGTTTCATGCGGAGCAGTAGGACTTATCAAGGAGAGTACAGAAAACAGAAATGTTAAAAACTTGGTAATTCAGAAATTACAGGCTCTTGGACATACTGTTTATGATTGTACTGTCGATAACGGTACAAGTCAGAGTGATGTTTTAAAGAAAATTGTAGCAAAGTGTAATGCTCATACAGCGGATTTAGATATTTCTATTCATTTTAATGCCGGTGCCAAAACTAAAAACGATGGCAGAACAACCGGAACAGAAGTATTTGTTTACTCTGCATCAAGTAAAGCCAAAGAAACAGCAGAACGAGTTGTTAAAGCTATTGCAGAACTCGGTTATACTAATCGTGGCGTCGGGGCAAAGGGCTTTTATGTTCTTAAGAATACTAAGTCGCCGGCTATGCTGATTGAGTGTTGCTTTGTGGATGACCCGGATGATGTAGCATTATATTCTGCAGAAAAGATGGCAAACGCTATTGTAAAGGGTATCGCCGGCACAACCGTAGCAACGCAAGTAGCGGCAAGTAATACGTCTACTACAACCGCCACAAAGACATCGGCCAAAACAATTTATCGAGTACAGGTTGGTGCATATATGGTTAAAGCGTATGCCAGCAATATGATGCAGCAACTGATTAATAAAGGATATAGTGCATTTATCACGACTAGTGGAAACTTCTATAAAGTTCAGGTTGGAGCATTTACACAGAAAGCTAATGCTGAAGCTTTAAGAAAGAAATTATTAGACCAAGGATTTAATGCTATCGTAGTACAGTAAATCCTTCGCATCTTGTACACCTCCTCTAATAGAAAGGAGGGCACAACAATGCGTGAAAGGATTTTGTATGCATACCGCGAAGAGTTTTTGACAATAAGCGAAATCGCGAGTATGTACAAACTAGTATTTCATCCTTTAATTAACTGGACTTTTTAACGGGTAGTGTATCTATTGTTATTTCCTCAGATACATCGATATCCTCCAAATTATATTTCCAGTGGAAAACAACCGGCTCCTCGTTTACTTCAGCAAAATATTTATAGATACGTTGAACAAGTTCCTCCTTAGTTTTGACACGAATACCTCGCAGCATCTGGCGGGTCATCTTACTAAAGAAACCTTCAATCATATTGAGCCATGATCCATGTTTTGGGGTGAATACGAACTCAAATCTTCCAGGCTTTGTTGCAAGAAATCTACGTGTTTCATCTGAGGTGTGAACTTTGAGGTTGTCCAATATAATCCTTATTCTGTCTCCGGCCGGATACTTTGCGTCGAGATGTTTAAGGAATTCAATATATTCCTTGCTGCTGTGTTTATCTCTTACAAGAGGAATGGCTTCTCCTGTCTGTAAATCAATTGCAGCAAGTAAAGATACCGTACCAAGCCTTTTGTATTCATAGTCTCTGCTGATTGTACTATGTGTTTTATTAGGCCTTAAATCATCTGAAGTTGTGGCAATTGCCTGTATTCCGGGCTTTTCGTCATATGAAAGAACATGAACAGTTTGCTCGTCTTCTTCAAAGGGTATAAGCTGTCCATTCTCATCAAATTGAAACGAAAGCTGTTTATATACAAGGAGAACATTATGCATCTTTGAATCAAAATCAGGATCCCTATTTTCACAGTAGTATGTAATCTTGTGAGGCTTGATATCTGCCTCGTCAAGAATTGTGTTTACCGTACTTTTATGTATAGTTGATAGTCTTATAAAGCCCGCACTTTCAGCTGTTTTGTTGATATGTGAAGTTAGTTTTGCATACGTCCAGGTTTCGGCTGGATAGCCGAAGTCAGCCGGCTTTTGACAAGCGATATTTATTATCCATGCTTTTTCTTCATCTGTTATCTCGGCATTACGTCCGCGACCAGGTGCATCAAAAAGAGCATTTTCAACACCGCCACTTTTAAACTTGTTGAGGCACAGCATTACACTTTTACGATTCATTCCAACCTTGTCAGCTATCTCATCGATAGACACACCGTCAGCTTTCAGAAGAATGATTCTTGCACGGTTGACTGTTTGAGCTTGAATTGTACGAGCTCTTGTTTGGGCTTCAAGGTATTCACGATCGGTGGTTGTAAGTTCAATGGATGTTGCTGTTCTTCCCATGATAATATCCTCCAGTAAGTTCTGGATATATTGTACCACGGGATAAAAATATAGTCCATTTATTTAAAAGACGTTATACTAGATCCAAAGTACGTTATTGAAGTGATACGTAACGGACAGTAGAATTATATTCTAAAAAGAGAGGATTGGCAATATTGGTCAGTCCTCTCAATTTAGCATATTTTACATGTCAGCTAATTTTTTCAATTTCTTGAGCATACCATTCGGGGGAACGTTCGGTATATATCTTTTCTGTAATATCAGTAATACTATGCCCGACAATGTATTTAATAGCATATTCATCAACATTATATTTTTTAGCCATGGTAACAAAGTGCTTTCTCGGGTCGTGGCATCTGTGGTTTTCATTCAAGCTTAATTCCTTAACTATTTTGTCAAACCGATAGGCATATTTATCATAAGTTAAGTCAATATTGCCCATGTGCGTTGCCGAATCCAAGCAAGAAAATAATCTATTATTGCCTATGCTCACAGATTCATTATATCTATTAACTACAAATTTACGAATTTTGGAGTGAATCGGTATTGTTCGATTCTTTCCAGCTTCCGTTTTCATACCGCCAGTAAATGTCCAATTATCTAAATCAACGTCGTCAAGCATTATATTTCCAAGTTCACGAGGCCTCCAACCACTATAGCACTGAATGAGGACAACATCTACGTACGGATAGTCTGAATTGCCCCATAAGATGCTCATTTCTTCATCTGTAAAACATATATGCTCTTTACCAACAGATAAATCAAGATCTTTCGTTAGAGTAAAACATCTGGCAACATTCTTATCAACTATTTCATATTCAACGGCAAAATCGAACATGAGATTTAAAATCGATTTCATACGACTTTTTATATTTTCGCTGGCATTAGATTCCGTTATAACCCTTTTAAGCATGTACGGACGAATATCGGATACTCTCATTTCATATAAAAATTGAAGTTGATTCCAAGCAGTTTTGATAGTTCTGATGGAAGAGTCATTGGTAAGAGTTTTGAAATATTGTTCCGACCATTTCTCATAAAGTTCTCGGAGGACGATATTTGATTTTATTTCATAAGGATTTCTATTATAGTTAACCAATGCATCATATGCTTCGTTATAAGTCTCAAAGTAACTTACCGGCTTGAGAAGTCTTTGAATCGGTCTACCATGTTCGTTTTTGCCTACTGTAACCATAGCACGATAAGGCTTTCTTAAGTTCTTTCCTGTAATCTTAGTTATTTGACCGAATCCATTTGGTAAAGCTAGCCGACGTTTCTTTGGCGGCATGGTTCTATTGGATTTTAGCATTGGAATTCCGCAATGAGGACAATAAATAGCTTTATCGGATACTTGAAGTTGACATTCGGGGCATTTTATTAGCATAAATAGGCCTCCTAAAAACGTGAGAATTGGTGTATGAATTATAATCCTATTCATACATTTGTGTCAACGCATAGTATTTAAACGTAATATGTAAAAATTTTTGCCTTATATTTAGGTTTTTCTGAAATATTACAATACCTGACATTTTGGTAGGAGACAATCAAATTTATATAAGAGCCATACACAGACGACCAAAAAGTCTAATAAAATTCTAGCATATTAAATTCTAAGGAGGATTAGACTTATATGGACAATCTCACTTTTAAAGAGGGCTCTGTGCCGGTAGCTATAGCAGCGAAAGTATATTCAAAAGACGCTTGCTGGATTAGAGCCGGATTGATTACGGGCTATCTTAACATCGGAACTGCTACAAGAAATGGAAGACAAGTAACAGATTTAAAAGAAATGAATGGTCGGTACGGACGTATCAACTATTATATTTCGCCCAAAAAACTATATGAAGAGACTGGATATGTCTGGAAAGGTTAAAACTAATGGGAAATTTCACTAAAAACGAATTAAGTAAGAGAAATAAGTATTATATTTCAAAGCACCGCTACCTCGAATTAAAGCATTTTTGCCTACAATACAAGGAATGGGTTAATGAGTATGAAGCGATAGCCAATTATCCGAATAGAACCATAGACATTTTAAGTGATTATAGCGGAATGAGTAGGGAATCATTTGTCGAGAAGCAGGCTATTAAAGCCATGGAACTCGGAAAGAAGATAGACCTAATTAAATCGGTAGCATACGATACGGATGAGTATCTGGGATATTATATTTTAAAAGCCGTAACCGAAGATTTACCGTTTACATACTTGCAATCAAAGATGGAGATTCCATGTGGGAGAGATATGTATTATGACCGGTATAGAAAGTTCTTCTGGTTATTAGATAAAGAGCAATAGTTCGCAGATATTTCATCTCCGATTATAGGAAGAAAACAGTATAAAAGGAGGACTTTGATATGAAAAGAGATACTTATATTTTATGGGGACTGACGAATGAAGATGTAGCAGAAATTAGAAGCAAATACATTGGAAAGCGAATCAAGTATGTATACGATGGTACGTTTTTCATGTTTGCACTTGTAACGTTATGCAAATCGGAATATCGAAAAGCCAAAAAAGAATTAAAGAAAATTAATCGGAAATACAAAAGAAAATTAATGCTGTTTACAGAAAAAGAGTTTGGCGTTGCATAAACGCCTTATTCTTTTTTCTTTTGCTTTATGTTATATTTGGAGCAAAAGGAGGTATTAGACTATGGAATACAACATATTAGAATGCTTTTGTGGGTGTAATTTTGCAGATAGTTTAGGAGAATGCCCCGTGTGTGGTAGACCAGTTGAAAACATTATAAACGGTATTGAAGACGGTGATTATGAACCAATCTGGGATGATGACGACCCGCCTATGGGCTGTAAAGTTTGTGGTAATTGGGACAATTATCCGGCTTGTTACGAAGCGTGTCCAATGAATCCGGATTAAATTCGCAAAAAAAAAAACACCTTCTAATATAGGAAACTAACTATTTAAGGAGGTAATGAATATGGATTACAAATTTATTGATTTACTAGAGGCACTAATCAAAAATCAGATTGAGTTTGAAACTAAATTTGCTTTGGGGAAACTGTATTTTGTTATACGTGGTCACAAGATAAATAAAAACGGACATCGCTCATATATTCAAATTAGTGAAGGACTCGATGATGTTGGTTGGTTTATTAGCAAAGACGGCATTTGTGAGTTAGATGTACCGCTATCAGTAGTAGTTGAATATTGTAAAGAAGTATGGGAGTCTTAAGACTCCTTCTTCTTTTTTTATTCGCAAATTTTACACATTCTATAATGAGAAGGGACTAGAGGGGTTACAGCCCGCTAATAGTTTAATGCATAGAACACCCGATTATGGGAGGCGCTAGTTGGAAGCTAGCTGAACACCTTCTCTTATATTTTTTCGCAAGATAAACATGCCTCCTAATGAAGAGATAAAAAAGGAGGACATCATTATGATGATTCAATTATGTTTATTATTAGTATTCGTTGTAGGTGCAACGGATGTATTAGAGAAAATAAGAGGGTAGCGATATGCTACTCCCTTATTTTTTATTAGATCGCAAGATAAACATGCCTCCTAATGAAGAGTAAATATTAATGAAGGAGGACACAATTATGACAATCACAGTTGATGCTGAAGGTTGGGTAATTAGCGTTAAAAGAGATTAGTATGAAATCGAGCAGAGAATCTACGGATTCTCTAGCTTTTTATAAATAAAAGGAGGGTACTAGCAATGTCTCTTATATTTTTCATTTTATGTTTGGTTTTAGCTTTTATTGCCGGATTTTTAATTTCGTGGATTATCGCCAAAAGAAAAAACATTATATTTGGTGATGTTGTAATTGATGTAAGGAATCCAGAAAAAGACTTTATAAGGTTTGAATATCTTAAAGATCCAAGAGAAATGGTTAATCATCAACAAATTATATTTAATGTCAAATACTTATCGTAAAAAAATCATTTCCTATAATGGAATGATTTAAAAATAAAGGAGGACATTTTTATGGAAGAAAATCAAGTAAACATTCTGGATGAAAGTTTAATGGATTGTTATGATGCATTACGTGAACTTGAACCAGGAACAGAGGAATATGCAGCAGTGGCAAAGGAAATCGAGAGATTTTATAAGATCATTGGCGAACAACAGAAAACTGAAAATACTTACCAGTCAGAAATCTTTAAAATTGAAACCGATGCTGAAATTCAAAGAGAGAAACTCGAAGCAGAAAGAGAGAAAACTCGTTTGGATAATGAACAAAGGCAAAATGAAAAGAAATTTGAAGTGGCAAAAATTGCAGTGCCCGTTGGAACAACGATAATTACATTACTCGGAGAGAGATTGCTTAACAAGATGTATATTAAAGCTGACCTGAACAAGACACAAGCAGTAATGCAGTTTAGTAAAACAGAAAACTTTACGTATGGAGTGAAACCTAAAGACAATTTTCTGGATAAATTAATCCGAAAATTATAATTCATTCTAAGAATGAGAGTGCTCGTATAATACATTACGGGTACTCTTTATTCTTTTTTTTATTAGACCGCAAGATAAACATACCTACTAATGAAGAGATACTAACTTTAATAAAAATTAAGGAGGAAAAAACTATGTTAAAGTTAATCGCAATTTTAGTTGCAATGGCAACAAGTACAATTGGAGGAAAGACAGATGCACAGGAGTATTTCGAAACAAATTTGAAACAGGAAGTATTGGAAACGAGAAGAGAATATCGAGACGACGAAGTTTATGAAAACATTGAGGTTTCATATGATGTAAAAATCAGATGGATTGATGAAGATTCGGCGTTAGTCGAGTACAGTATAGGACTTGACGATAATATCGACATAACTATAGATTTGACAGCTGACATCGATGAAGATGGAGAATTGTTAGAATCGAGTTTAGTATGCTATATTATTAACAATGAAGTATATGTTGACGAAGACTTGGCGGATGAAGCAGCATCTAATCTAGCTGATGAATACGGATATGATGAAGCAGTGATGGGTTAAATAAACGGAGTTGGAATCTACGGATTCCTTCTCTTTTTCTTTCTTTTTTTTCGCAATTATTACGTGTGGCTAAATGAGAGTATTAAATAAATTAGAGAAAAAAAGGAGGAATGATGAAGGAAGTTGCAATTATATTTATAATGTTAGCGGCGCCAATAGTAGCGTTGTACATCATGAAAGATTGGAAGGACTGAAAAGTTCTTCCTTTTCTTTTTTTTTCGCAATTATTACATGTTTTAATATGAGGTAATAGTAAAAAATATTTTTCAGGAGGAAATGAATATGAATTTTTGCGAAGAACAAAGTAAATTAAAATCAGTCATTAAAAGTACGGACAGATTAATTGACAATTACATGGGTGCAGCAATAGCAGCAGTAGGTGTAGACTCATTGTTTAATGATGAGAGTAATACGTTCTGTAAAATGTTAAAACCAGCTATTGAATTGAAAAATGAAATGAATGAACTATTAATTGACTATGATAAACGATTTACTCAAATGGAGAAAAATCAACAAGAAATCTTGAATATGTTGAAAGACTATAAACCGACGTTAGAGAACATTGATAGACAGACAAGAATTAAATAATTCTTTGAGCTGGAGGGCTACATGTTCTCTAGCTTTTAATTCGCAATTATTACTACTCCTTAAATGAAGAGCTAATTATATTTTAAGGAGGATTTTATTATGGCAACAATATTAGGAATTGCATTTATATGCTTAGGAGTAAGTTTAGTAATTAAAGCATCCGAAAAAAAAGATGATTAGGACTAAAAAACTTAGAGGACAAATATCAAGTCCTCTAAGTTTTCGCAAATATTACAGTCTTCTTTATGAAGATTATATTTATGATGTTATCAGAAAGGGGATAGATATGATAACGTTCTGTATATTAGCAGCAATTATTTTGGTAATAGCAGTAATAGTATTTATTGTAGGAGGTAGTATTATACTAATATTTCTAGACCCAATTATATGCGGGTTAATTATCTATGGAATTTATAAATTAGTCAAATGGATAAAGCATCATTAATATATCTCTTCACTATGGGAAAGCATGAAATTCAGGGCTTTCCCCTTTTTTGTTTTTCACAAATTTGTTACTCAATTAATAAAAAAATAAAAGGAGAAAGTATTCATGAGAAAAGAAAAAGAGTATGTAGCACCAATTTCAAAGGAGAAACATGAAAGGCTATTAAAAGACGCAAAGACAATGGAAGACATTAAAGAGATTAAGACCTTATCTGTTGGAGATTATGTGCGGATTAGTTACATAAATACCAAAGATGGGCGAGCAGAGTCAAAGAGAACAGCAGAAGGTATTGTTCTTGGAAACTATCCGTTCTTTATAAATGTTTTAGTACGTGGAGTAATGGGCGATTTTGTCTATAGCGTTAATAAAGTAAATCTTCATACTGGAATAGAAACTATAGAGAAAATTGATGAATATGTTGATGCACAAGCAGACCAAAACGCATTAGCTTATGCTGACCAACCGACACTAGCTGAAGCTTAATGGTTCGCAATAAAAACGCTGCCTAATATAGAAGTACCATTATATTTAAGGAGGCAATAAATATGGAAGAAAAAGAAAAGAAGAAAAGATTGACACAGGAGCAATTAGACGTTATTGCCTACGCAGTTAGAACGCTTATTGGGTGCGTATCTGCAGGTATTATTTGGAAGTGTGCTAAACAGAATGGATTCGATGAGGGGTTAAATGTTGGCAAGACGATTGGCCGGTCAGAAATGATTGAACTTTTAAAGAAGTAAATTAATTGAATAATGGTGAGTGAGAAAGAGATTGAGAATTATATTCTTGGTCTCTTTTCTTTTTAAGGAGGTAATTTTTATGGTAGAAGAAAGTTTGGCAAAAAACGAGCCTACTAAAGTTTATGCTTTATATATTTATTATGATTTAAATTTTCGTTGTAATGAAAAAAAATTAACTTTAGACCTTTCTTATTGTAAGCATGACTTGCTAGGCATATTTGATTCCGAAGAGCAAGCGCAGATAGCTTGTCAAGTTTATGAAGATAGTAATGAATATCGACACTATATGGAAACTAATTTTGATAATCCGGCTTTTATAATTGATACATTACAACTTAATCATACAATATTTCCTGTATTGTCAAGGAGTGATGAGAAATGTATTGCAGTAAAGTGCCAACATCAAGACGGGTTTACTTTTAAATAATTCGCAAAAAAAAACACCTTCTAATATAGGAAACTATAACAGTTTTTAATAAAGGAGGATTTTATTATGATGACAAATGGACAACATGATTCAGCATGGTTAGATGTTATGACTAAAAGAATACCAAGTATTGATATTGATTTGGAACTACTAACGAAATCTATATATTATAGGAATCAGTTAGAATATTTCAAAGAATTAGAAAGAATAGGCGAAATAACACGAGAAGTTTATGTTGAACAGTTAACGTTCTTAGGAGAAAAGCAAGGATTTATTAAAAGCAATAGCTAATTCAAATTGAGAAGGAATCTACGGATTTCTTCTCTTTTTATTCGCAAATTTTACACGTTCTATAATGAGAGAGAAGATAGCTCAAGTGGTAGAGCGCCCGCTATTAGCGGAAGGTTGCAGGTTCGAATCCTGCTCTTCTCTTTTTCTTTTGTTTTAGAGAGGCGAAAGGAAGCAAAAATTAAGAAAGGAGAGCAAAGCAATGTCGTTATTAATTTATCTTGTCCTATTAAAAATTGCTGATTGCTTAACATTTCCATTAGTTAGTATCGGCGTTTTAGTATGGTTGGGACATGTGGCGTATTACACAAAGTAGGAATTATATTTATTGGCAAAGTTGCCGGAAAGGAATGATTTTATGAAGAAACTATATTCTATTTTAGCAGATTATGAAATTGACAGTGTGATAGAAAGCGCAGAATTAAGTACCGACAATCTTTTATGCGATGTGGCAGAAATTAAGACAAAAGGTGTTCTTATTGGCTTGAGTGTTGGTATTATATTTGCGGGTTTAGCTTGTTTATCTGCCCATATGGCTTGTGTAAAGAATAAAAAGGAGGACAAGAATAATGGATAATATGTTCTGGTTATCAGTAATTAATGAATGGTCAGACGAACATAATATTGAGATTATTATGTCTTATAATTTTCAGACAAATGTTTGGAAATTTGAATTTTTTAAAAAATCTACGTTGCATCCAGGATATAGCATTCATTGGGAATATAGTGTTCCACAATCCTATCTTGACTGTGGATTCATGCGATGTAGAAATTTTTCAGTATTAAAAATGCTAGCAGAAGCCGAAACGGCTTTAAATAAAGCGGATAAGGACGAAAAAACTTTTGATGTTATAAACATAGAGGAGGGATATTTGATATGAGGGTAAAAGGTTTTCTTAAGAAAAACGGATCAGTTATTTTAACTGTCGCTGCTTGTGTTGGTCTTGTTGGGACAGCAGTTTTAGTTGCTATTGAGACGCCGAAGGCAATGGAAGATATGGAGGCTTCTAAAGGGGACGGAGATACAAAATTAGAGACCGGATTGGTTGTAGCAAGAGATTATATTCCTGCAATTGCTACCGCAGCGGCTACTATGGCATGTATCATCTCCTCTACAATTTTAGATAAAAAACAGCAAGCAACCATCTTATCTGCATATGCAAGTTGCAATGAACTCTTTAAGAACTATCGTGAGCAAGTTATTGAACGACATGGTGAGGAAGAAGATGAGGAAATTTATCAAAAGATAGTCGGTCATTCTTCTGTTTGGCATCAAACGGGAGTAGATTATCCAGATATCATGGCTTTATGGTATGAGCCATATACCAAGAATTATATTAAAGCTTATGAACGTGAGATATTGCATGCCGAATACCATATCAATCGAAATTTTATGCTCGGTGGTTATATTTCTGTTGCAGATTGGGCGATGATGTTGGGTATCTCAGAGAATGATATTCCGTTAAAAGCTTATGACGAGGGCTGGTCTACTTATGAAGAGTATTATTGGTTCGATGTGACTCATAACTATATGGGTAGAGATAAAGAAACCGGATTGCCAATGTTCTCATTGGATACAGATTTCAAACCGACCAGAGAATATTCCGAAGGGTTTGAGTGACTGTACGGACGCCGTGAAAGGTGGGAAATGGAATGAAAAAAAGAAGATTTTAAAGAAATTATATGGTTAAGTTTAGCTGCCGTTACATACATTGCAATAGTAATGTGCATAATAATTTTTAGCAATTATTATATATTATGGGGGTAAAATAAATATGGAAACTAAAAAGGCTGCTTATTGTAGAAGATGCGATGTTGCATTTACTTATATGAATAAAGACGTTGAGCTATCAGTTACTGCATCGGGATGCCACGTCCCTTTTGTAAAATGCCCTTTGTGCGGCTATAACGTACCAGCTAAAAGATTTAACAATAAAAAGGAGAATTTTAGCATGAAGAAATTATTTGTATCGGTGCCAATGAAAAATAGACCAGAAACAGCAATTACAGCATCCATAGCCAAGATGAAAAACATAGCGGAAGCTTACGCTGGTGAAAAATTTGAACTTATTGATAGAGCCCATGATATCACTGTAACAAATGCTGCCCATATAGATGTTATGTATCTCGGACGCTCTATACAAAAAATGGCAGATGCAGATGCATACATTGGTATTAATGATGCCGGAGCACAGGGATTCGACGATTGCTTTATTGAAAATCAAGTTGCATATGCGTACAAAATTCCACGTTATTGGGTAAATTTGAAAGATATTGCGCCAGACATTGACTATTAAATTTATTAATTATTAAATGAAAAGGAGAACAAAACTATGACAACAAACATCAATATCAAAGCATCACATTTATTAATCGGAGCATTTATCATCGGTTTTGGATTTCATCTTGGTGATTCCTATGGAAAGATGACAACCTCTGCTATTCAGAAGATTGTAGAGTCCAAGAAGGAGGCTAAGAATGATTAAATTCGAGAATGAAGATATTTGGGGATTCGAGCATGCTATTCGTGGGATGCGGAATCCCCTTAATAGCTGGGCTAAATCTGACAGTTCATTTGATGAAAATGATGAGGGTATTTTCAGCATCGGTGACAACGATTTAGAACTTATGAAGAAACTTGCTAACGCCGGACCAGAGCATAGAAAGTATCTTCGTCAAATATTTGTATCGGTAGACATCACAGCACCATTATATTGGTGGAAAGAATTTGATACATATAAGGTTGGAACAACAGCAAATTCTTGTTCTACGATGCATACGATTATGAATAAAGAGTTTGAAGCAAGTGATTTCAGCTGTGAACATATGATGCCTAGTGCTCTTTGCGAACTGGATAAAATTATTGAGGTGCTCAATGTATACCGGGAATTATATTTAAATTATGAAAAGCATGAGCACGATGTCCCCCAAAAAGAGTATTGGCATTCTGTTATCCAACTTTTACCATCCTCATATAATCAGAAGCGAACCATTACAATGACTTATGAGAACATGTTTAATATGTTTAACCAACGTCACAATCATAAACTCGATGAATGGCATGATTTCTGCGATTGGATTTACTCGTTTCCTTGTTTTGAGCAGCTTTTGGAGAAGGCAATGAAAGAAATTAGTGCGCCGGTATCTAATTCTAATAATGAGGAAAAGAAGTATGAGTAAACTATTATATTTCATTAAATCTCATGCCGAAGACATTTTAGCTATTACTGCCGGAGCGTTAGTCGTTGTAACCGGCATTAGTAGCTATAAAGCTGGGCAAGAGGAAGACAAAAAAGCAGTCATTCCGCCTATTATATTTGGAACCGGTTCTATCGCTTGTATTGCTGGTTGTAGAGCGATTACCAAAAAGAGGCAAGCAAGTCTTATGGCTGCCGGAGCACTCATGGCAGAATCGTACAATGCCTACGTCAAGTCTGTTGATATGGTAGTTGATAAAAATATTCCAATCATTAGACCGGAGCCTTCTGGAATAGAAGATACTGGAACTGGAAACATTATATTTATAGAAGACTTTACGGGCAGACGCTTTAAGGCTTCTAAAGAGCATGTATATGATGCTGTTGAAAAATTCATACAGAAATACGCTGATGAAGAGCATGTGAATCTTAATGATTTATATGCTCTTTTGAATATTTCAACAACTATGAGCGGTGATATGATTGGCTGGAGTTATTCAAGCGATAGACACTTTGAAAATTACTCACAAATAAATTTTGAAGATGCTGCAAGCAATTTAGGTATCGTGGTTGAGGATTATCCTGTTTTAGGAACTGTTATCCGGTATACAAATATTCCGGATTATTATTGTTACTGGTAATTATATTTAAGAAAAAAGGAGAACACATTATGAATTTATGGATTGCCGTATTGGTTTTTGGTTTATATGAAGAAGTTGGATATTTTAAAATTCTTAAGGTTTTTGATACAGAAGCTAAAGCTTTAAATTTTGAGGAAGACTATAAATTAGGCGAAGAGTTTGCATCTACTTACGATGAATGGGACTTTGTAAATGTGAAAATCTTGCCGGCAAAACTTGATAAAACAGTTAAAGAAGATTTCATGAATCCACCAGAAGATGATATTAAGCACCAAAGTCTTACTTATTATATTAACGAGTATCAAAAGCGCAAGAAAGAAAAGATGTTGAAAACGGAATATAAAGAGGTTGTGGGAGTTCCACCATATATCGATGATCCAGACCGTTTAAAAGCGGAATGTTACGTAAACTATTTAAGTTACTTACGAAAATCAGACCCGTTTTGGTTCAATATTACTGGCATTGCGAATAAGCAGCGTAATAAAGGCATAAAAGAATACGGCAAGAGCATCGAGAAAGATACTGCTTCGGAAATTGTTAGATTAACAAGAATTGAAGAGGAATTGGTCGAGGCTCTTTATTATATTGAGCATTTAAAGAGTTTGTATAATACCAACTAGCCAGATTCGCAATAAAAACACATTATTAAATGAAGCAGAAGTAAGTATTTAAAAGGAGGACATTATCATGAAGAAGGAAAAAGGATTGAGTATTGCAAAGATTGTTTGTATCGGTGCAACCGTATTTGGTGCTATAGGAGCAGCGCTTATTGACGGTAAGCGAGATTTAGACGATGAGTTGCCAAGACTTTCGGCAGCGAGTAATGACGAAACAATTGACACGGAAGCTAAAGAAGTAGAAGAGGCATAATCCTCTTCTTTCTTTTTGGTACAAAATTATATTTTAAGGAGAATAAAGTAATGGAAGAATTAAATGGTATTCCTATTGATGAAAATTGGACAAATCAAATACTAACATTATTTAGTAGCAGTTTACATGGAAACTTAAAATCAAAAGTTAAAGGACATATTTTCTCTAAGATAGAGAATGACGAACTTAAAGTGACAGTTGAGTATAAGAACGTGAATTATATTTATAAACGTTCAGATATGCTTAGCAGCATTCGTCAAGGTTTAACTGTTGAACAAATTTCGGAGGACATTATTTCAGATTACAAGAAGATTTTAAACAAAATTTTCTTTTTAAATGGAGGAAGTAGACATGTCATTTCAGGAGACAATTAATCAAGTAACAAGAAAAGCAAAGCATTATATTCATAAAAATAGCCCCACTATTCTCACAGCAATTGGTATTTCAAGCTTTGTGGGGGCAATTATATTGGCTGCAAAGAAAGCACCAGAGGCTAACCAGGCAGTAGACGATATGTATGACGATATCGCTAGCGAAACAGAACTTAATTATATGCCTTATCCAAGTAAAAAAGAGCTTGTTATACGTGAAATTAAGGCTGTCGCGCCCTATTATGCACCAGTAGCAGGCTTAACAATGCTTGGAACGGCATGCGTTTTGGGTGCTCATAAGATACAAACCGATAAAACAGCCGCTTTTGCGGCCGCATATGAGCTTTCCGAGACCGTTAGACGCGAATATGTAGGCAAAGTAAGAGAAAAAATCGGTATAGACGCTGAAAAAGAGCTAAACAATGAACCCAAACGACCAATTTACATCTCTGAAACGCCACAATCGGCAGAAGATAGTGGAATTATATGCACCGGAAACGGAAATCAGCTATTTTGCGACTGTGGAACAGGCTTATTTTTCAGAAGTTCACTCTCTGCAATCCAAGAAGCACGTATGAACGTTTCTCAAATGATATTTTTAGACAACGACATCGTTACCGGAAACACATTATTGTCAGAATTAAAGCTTCCGCCATGTAAATTTGGTAATTTAGTGGGCTTTGATACCAAAGATTTGGAACCGTACGGTGAATTAAAGCTTATTGATATGCGATGGGACAATTGTTATATGACGTCTTGGGGCGAAACGTATGCAGTTGTTGAATATTTTCCGCATACAATCTAAAAATCGCAAAAATAGCAGATTCTAATATGAGAGATATATTCTCAGAAAAAAACTAAAAAATTAAATTAGGAGGAATTTATTATGGCAACAGCTAAAAAGAATGTAATTGAAGAGGTATTTGATGTTGAGGAAACAAAGAATGAGGTAGTTGCAGAGAAGAAGGATACACTCTTAACTAAGGCAGCAACGGCAGCCAAGGCTAACTGGAAGAAGATTACGTTAGTAACCGCAGCAGTAGCCGGTGGTATTGTAGTTGGAGCTAAGGTTGGAAAGTCATCCGCTTTGAAGCATATTTCGAGCGATGTTATTGACGCTGACTTCACGGAGATTACACAGGATGTAGCGGATGCAGTAACAGATACCGTGATTGATGAGTTTTAGTATCAGAGAAGTATTGATTAGGGAGATGGAACCTACGGGTTCTATCTCTTTTCTTTTATTTCAGAAAATTATTTTTTTAGGAGGATTATTGGATTATGCCTGATTATTCAAAAGACCAACCAGAGTCAAATGTTAGTAAAGTTACCACAGGTACAGTGACTGTTAAACAGAAATCAGAAGGTAAGAAATTTGTAGAAAGTTTTGTCGAGGAAGACGCTCACAGTATTGGAACTTATGTAAAGGAAGAAATTCTTATTCCAACCTTCAAAGACCTTATTAGCTCTATTATTACAAATTCTATTGAAATGCTCTTATATGGAAATTCAGCAAGACCAAGAGGTCATTCAGGCGGTGGCTATACGAATTATAATCGCGTTTATGACCGTGACGTACGTAATTATTCCGGTTCAAGACGTTTAAGTGAGTCGAGCTCCAGTCGCAGAACAGTATCTCCAAGAGGTAAATATTATATTAAAGATTTAGGATTTGATAGCCGCGCTGATGCAGATGCTGTTTTAGATGCTTTATTAGACCATCTTCAAGAATATGACCAAGTTACTGTTGGCGATTATTACAGTGCATGCGACGTTACACCGGAATGGACAGATTTTAGATATGGTTGGGATTCGCTTAATTCTGCTAGAGTTGAACGTTCTAGAGGTGAGTATATCATTGTCCTTCCAAGACCAATATCTTTGGATTAATTATATTTAGGAGGTGTAAGACTTATGGATGTTGAACGGATGAGAAACAGACTATATGAATTATATCCCGGTGTTTCTTGGAAAGCTCGAGTAAGAAATATGCCAACTAATCAGGTAATAGCTGTTTATAAATCCTGTGAAAAATATGACAGATTTAATAAACGGAAGAAAATTAATAAACAAAACCAAAAAGAAGATGGTAAGTACTATCAGTATACCATCTTCGATTATATTTAAGAAAGGAAAACAGAAATGAAAAAATTTAGTTTAATTCTGAAAAACACAGCAACTAATGTTACGAGAAACTTAAAAAAACATTCTCCTGAAATTCTCATTGGTGTGGGTGCTGTTGCAGCGGTTGGTGCCACTGTGCTGGCATGCAAAGCAACACTTGACATTCAGGAACCATTAAAAGAAGCAAAAGAAAATATTGATAATATTAAGGACAACAAAGAAAAATTTGATTCTTCCGCTTCTTATAACAAAGAAATTACAGTAGCATATGCACAGACAGTAGGAATTATTGTTAAACATTATGCCTTACCGGCTGCATTAGAGGCGGCTGCATTAGCCACAATCTTCACATCGAACAATATTCAAAGAAAGAGAAATGCATTGTTAACGACATCTCTTTCAACTGTACAGACGATGTATAACAAGTATCGCGAAAATGTTATTTCTAAATATGGCGAAGAAGAAGACTTCAATCTTCGAAATGGTATTCATCTGGAGAAACGTCAATTAGAAGAAGTAGATGAAAACGGTAAAACTAAAAAAGTCAAAAAAGAAGTAGCGGTTATTGATGAGAAGAATCTCTCGGATTTCGCTATTATATATTCTCCGCAGACTAACTGTAACTGGAACGAATCCATGCCTTGCAATAAACATGTGCTTGATACTCGTATTAATTATATTAATGATTTGTTAAGAGTAAATGGACGAGTTACAGTTAACCAGTTCCTTCGAGAATTAGGTTTTGATTATGAACAAACGAAATTGGCAGGACAAGTCTGGGGATGGGCATATAGTCCAAATCCGGAAGACTCACATTATGGAAATTCTGTATGTATTAAATATAGAGAGGTATATGATTCTGAGGGTCGTGTTGCTATTCTTATTGATTTTGACAATCTAGAATTGTTCAGTGATAACATCTGGTCTCATGGAGACAATACTTTTATGAAGAAGATGTTAGCTAAATTTCATTAAAAATTATATTTGAGGATTTTGGACAAGTCAGTCTGAAATCCTCATTTAGTTTGGGAGAAAACTGTTTATGATATCAAAACCTATAAGTCCATGTAAAGATTGCACCGAACGTCGCACAGCATGCCATTCTGAATGCGAAAAAGGATTGAAATATGAAAAAGAGAATGCCGAATATCGGTCTGCAATAGAAAAAGAGAAACTAAAAACCAGCGTCTATAATTCTTATCGAAAACACATGGACATACAGATTTCACGAAGGAAAAGAAATAAAGAAGGTCATTAAAAGGAGTGTATAATGAAGAAACGTTTGTCTCGAGCCGGAATATTATTAGCCGGCTTATTATATTTACTGTCATTTGCAAATTTACAAAAGACTAATAGTGAAACCCTCGAAACAGCACAATATTCATTCAAAACCCCATGCGCAGGAGCCACAGCAGCATTAGATATTATTTCGACACCAAAAGCGGATGTTGAACCCAATATTATATTCGGAATGGTCGCAGAAGCCCCTATTTACCCCGAATTAGCAACGTTAACGTATTCTAGCTATACTAGTATGGGTTATAGTGAAGAGACGTTTTACGACGACTTAGAGGCTCTGGCACTTATATGCCTTGCAGAGGCCGAAAACCAGTCAGAATTAGGAAAACGTCTAGTTATTGATACTGTCCTTAATAGGATGGACTCTGATGCATGGTCTGATAATACTATTTATGAAGTAATTACGCATCCTGGACAATATGAAGCATACTGGAATGGACGAATTAATGCTGTTGAAATTAATGAGGAAATTACGGCTTTAGTCATTGAAGAACTTGTATCTAGAACAAACACAGAAGTTATATATTTCAATACCGGCGGATATGCAGGATATGGATATCCAATTATACAAGTTGATGACCATTATTTCTGTGGACAGTAATATATTAATGGAAAAGGAGAATTATATTTTATGGATTTAAAAATGAACACCGCTATGAAACATCTTATTTCGTTGCTTACAGAAAAAGGAATTTCAGTTGAGCTTATCAGAGATAATCTGATTGCTTTTAAAACATATTCTGATGTTTCCGGAAATTTAAGTGATGATAAAGTTAAATCTTTTGTTTGTGTAACTCCGAATAAACGCATCGGAGGCACTTATTACTATTATGTACGTACAAATATTGAGAACGGTTTGTTAAGACTTTCAGAAGATAAAGTTGTTGAACTTATTGAGAGAGTTGCTAGAGAGGAGGAATAAGTTAATGAAAAACTTTATTATATTTTTATCAGGAGCAGCGGCAGGAACTGGAATTAGTTATTATTTTTTGAAAAGGTTTTATAATCGACAGTTAGAAGTGGCGGTTGAAGAAATTCGCAATGATTATAATGAACGAATGGCAGCTTTACAGAATCAAGCCGACGAATCTGATAAGAAAATGGAGACTCAAGAGCCAGACAATGCAACGATTGACGAAACAGAATATCAGAAACCAGAAAAGAATAAATCTGGAAAGCATACTATTAATACTACTAAAGTAAATTATGCAGCCGCCTCTGTTAAAACAGATGAATCTGAAATTCCGGAAGAATCATCATTTATTAAAACTAAGACAGCACCAAAGGGCAGAAAGCGGTATTGTATTGCTCCGGAAGAATTCATTGAACTTAACGGATATGAGAAAGTTACTCTTACATATTTTGAAGAAGACGAAACTTTTATGAATGAAAACGAGGAAGTTGAGTTTAACGGAATGAAGCTTATCGGTAAATCAAACCTTGCCAAGATTGGCGATTATCCTGATGGCACTCTGTATGTACGTAATGAAGATGAAGGAACTGACTATGAAATTATATTTGAAGATGGTTCATACGGAGACTTTGTTGACAGAGGATAGTGTATGAAAGAAAAGTATTTTCGATGGTTGATTAATCTTGTTAGCGAAGATTATGACCGTAAATATTATACTAAACTTTTTAGGCAGCTTCACAATACAGAATTCACTTGGACTATATATCTTGATAATAATCGTGCTGCTGACGGTATTGATTTACGAGTAAGATTTGCTGATGAGTATGAATTATCGTTGGGTGACGAATTATATCCTTTAAATGGTCCCTGTTCTGTTTTTGAAATGATGGTAGCACTTGCCGTGCGTTGTGAAGAAACTATTATGGGCGATTGCGATGCTGGAGACAGAACAGGCGATTGGTTCTGGATAATGATTAAAAACCTAGGATTAAATCAAATGGATGACTATAACTATAATGAGAAAAAAGTAAATATTATATTACAAAGATTTCTCAATAGAGAATACCAAAAGAATGGAAGCGGCGGCTTATTTATAGTGGAAAACTATAAGGACTGGACGGACGATTTAAGAAAAGTCGATATTTGGTATCAAATGTTATGGTATCTAGACACAATTTAATAAGGAGAAAACTATGGATTATGCTGAAAATACTGGGTATAAAATTGTAGATTTCGAGCCATTTTGCAAGACTTGCGAGTACCAAAAACGCCCCGAATTTGAAAAACCTTGTGATGAGTGTCTCGAAAACCCAGTAAATTTTGAGTCAAAAAGACCCCTAAAATGGTCAAAAAAGTGCAAAAAATGACCAAAGTGCACAAAAAAACGGGGCGCAGAAAAAAAACGGGGCGGCTAGAAACCCAGTAAAATCAAGGGCTGGCGCGTTTTTCGCCCCGTTTTTAACTTTTTTACTAATCTATTTATTGTGTTTTAAAACTTATATTATAAATATAGTTTTTCAAAAACGGGATTTGTGCACAAAACGAGAAAGGAGAAATTTAAGTGGACTTTTACAAAATCTCAAGTAAAAATGCTAAATCCGGTATAAATGTGGTTCCAGATTTTATTGTTGGTCATGTAAAAGACCTAATGGTACAAGGAAAAGCATTTTACGCTGTGTGGGATTCCGATGCTGGGTTATGGTCTACTGATGAGTTGGATGTTGCTAAATTGGTTGATGCTGATATAGACGAATATATTGCTAATTCAAATATTGAAAGGGCTATTCCATTATATTTAAAGGATTTTGGTTCTACATCTTGGAATAAATGGAAAAAGTATATTTCACAAATGCCTAATACTTATCATCAGCTTGATACTAAAATAACGTTTGCTAATACCGAGGTTAAAAAATCTGATTATGTTTCTAAACGGTTACCTTATTCTATAGAAGAAGGAGACCATAGCGCATATGATGAAATTATGGATACTCTATATGACCCCGAAGAAAAAGCGAAACTTGAATGGGCTATTGGAGCAATTATATCTGGCGATTCAAAGAAAATTCAAAAGTTCCTCGTGTTATATGGTCCGGCAGGAACGGGAAAGTCAACGGCGTTAAATATTATTCAAACTTTATTCGATGGATATTGCGTTGAATTTTCTGCTAAGGATTTAGTAACAGGAATGAATAGTTTTGCTGGGGATGCTTTCGCAACGAACCCATTAATAGCAATACAACATGATGGTGACTTATCAGTCGTTCGAGATAATTCAATTCTTAACACTATTGTTTCTCATGAAGGAATCATTATAAATGAAAAATTCAAATCAAAGTATAGTATTAAGTTAAATAGCTTTCTGTTTATGGGTACCAACAAACCAGTAAAGATAACGGATGCTAAATCCGGATTGATTCGAAGGCTGATAGATGTAAAACCAACCGGTAAGAAAATTCCAGCTAAAAGATACAATGACTTGATGGAACGAGTTAATTTTGAGTTAGGTGCAATAGCATATCATTGTTTAAAAGTTTATAAAAGCATGGGTAAAAATTATTATGCAAGTTATAAACCAATAGACATGATGTTTCGTACAGACCCATTCTTTAACTTTGTAGAGGATAATATATTTGAATTCAATAAAGTTGAAGGAATAAGTTTAAAACGTGCGTACACACTTTATAAGGAATATTGCACTGATAGCGGACTCGGAGAATCTTTTAAATTGCCGATGTACAAATTCAGAGATGAATTAAAGAATTATTTTTATGACTTTGATGACCAAATTAAAATTGATGGAGAACGATATCGAAGTTACTTTAGAAATTTTAAAGCTGATATGTTTATCAAGAAGAAGCAAGAAGAAACAAAAGATGATAATAGTGGATTAATTCTAGATAAAACAGAAAGTTTACTGGATAAGGAATTATATTATTCAGCAGCGCAATATTCTACTTCTAAAGGAACGCCATCAAAGAAATGGGAATCGGTTACTACAATTCTCGGCGATTTGGATACTCATAAAGAACATTATGTCAAACCAAATAATCCCAATTTTATTGTAATTGATTTTGACCTAAAGGATGCAAATGGTAATAAATCAAAAGAACTAAATTTAGAAGCCGCAAGCAAATGGCCAGCGACTTATGCTGAATTTAGTAAAGGAGGTTCAGGGGTTCATCTACATTATATTTATGATGGCGACGCAACAGAATTGAGCAGAATTTACGATGAAGATATTGAAATTAAAGTCTTTACAGGAAACAGTTCTTTAAGACGTCGATTGTCATATTGTAATAATTTACCAGTTGCTAAACTTGGGACGGGTGCAAAGTTACCACTTAAACCAAAAGAGAAAATGGTAAATTTTGAAGCAACTAGAACCGAAAAAGGATTACGTGCCGGAATTAAAAAGAATTTAAATAAGGAGGTACATGACAATACCGCTTGTTCTGTTAGCTTTATAAAAAAGATATTGGATGATGCTTATAACTCTGATTTGAAATTTGACGTTACTGATATGCGACCGGCGATTATGTCATTTGCAGCAAATAGTACACATCAATCAGAGCAATGTTTAAAATTAGTATCTCAGATGCATTTTAAATCTGAAGAACCAGCGGAGCCTTCTCAATATGAGAAAGAGGCTCCTATTATATTTTATGATATCGAGGTATTTCCAAATCTTTTCTTAGTTAATTGGAAATTTGCAGGTAAAAATGAAAAAGTTATTCGTATGATTAATCCTTCTCCGGATGATATAGAAGATTTAATGAAATATCGTTGGGTTGGATTTAATAATAGACGTTATGATAATCATATTATGTATGCTAGATTTATGGGATATACAAATGAACAATTGTATAAGCTTTCTCAAAGAATTATATCTGGTTCTTCTAATTGCTTCTTTAACGAAGCATATAATCTTAGTTATACAGATGTATATGATTATTGTGCAAAGAAACAATCGTTGAAAAAATGGGAAATAGAATTAGGTATTCATCATCAAGAGTTGGGTTTACCATGGGATAAACCGGTGCCTGAAAATTTGTGGGAAAAAGTTGCCGAATATTGCGATAATGATGTAATTGCTACTGAAGCAGTTTGGGATGCAACACAAGGCGATTTCGTTGCGAGAGAAATTCTAGCAGACGTAGCAGATATGACACCAAATGATACAACAAATACACTAACTACAAGAATTATATTTGGTAACAATAAGTATCCTCAAGATACATTCAACTACAGATTTATTGGCGAACCTGAAATTGGACAAGAATGCAATACTTGGGATGATGGAATTACTTGTTTTCAAGAAAATGGTAAACCCGTATTCGTTGGGTATCATTTCGAAAACGGAAAATCGACGTATATGGGTGAAGAAGTTGGAGAAGGCGGATATGTTTATGCTAATCCGGGAATGTATGGAAGAACCGTTACATTTGATGTGGCGTCAATGCATCCGCATTCAGTAATTGCTGAGAATTTATTTGGTGACGAATACACTAAACGATTCCAAGAAATTCTTCAAACAAGAATTTATATTAAGCATAAAGAATTTGATAAAGCTAAGAATCTTCTTAATGGAACATTATCTAAATATTTAAAAGATGAAAAACTGGCGAAATCGTTGGCGCAGGCTTTAAAGATAGCTATAAATTCGGTTTATGGTTTAACAGCCGCAAAATTTGAAAATGCGTTTCGAGATAATAGGAATATCGATAATATAGTGGCAAAACGTGGCGCTTTATTTATGATTAATTTAAAAACTCTTGTTGAAAGAAAAGGATTTACAGTTGTTCATGTGAAAACAGATTCAATAAAAATTGCAAATCCATCTCAAGAAATTATGGATTTTGTAATAGATTATGGTAAGCATTTTGGCTATACATTTGAAATTGAGCATATATTTGAAAAGATATGTTTAGTTAACAATGCTGTGTATATTGCTAAACTCGCTGAAGATGACCCTGAAAATCCAGGCAAATGGACAGCTACAGGAACACAATTTGCTGTGCCATATGTATTCAAATCTCTGTTTACGCACGAACCTATTATATTTAAAGACATGTGTGAAACAAAATCTGTAACCGGAGATTTATATCTTGATTTTAATGAACAACTGCTTGATACTACAGATTTGGAGAAATGTTTGAAACTAAGAAGTAAATCTGAAGATGAATTAAAGAAATCAGATATTAAATTTTTAGAAGGATTTATTAATATGTCTGATGATGAGATTAAAGAAATTATATCTGAAAATCATTGCTATCAGTTTGTTGGAAAAGTTGGTAATTTCTGTCCTGTAAAGCAAGGAGCCGGTGGTGGAATATTATATCGATGTAAGGATGGTATATATAGCGCGGCGACTGGTTCTAAAGGATATCGATGGATGGAAGCAGAAGCTGTGAAAGGAACTGACAAAGAAAAAGATATAGATAAATCTTATTATCAGAAAATGGTTAACGAAGCGGTAGATGCAATTTCTCAGTTCGGAGATTTTGAGTGGTTTACCGCTTAAATTATATTTAAAAAGAAGGAGAAAAAAGAAATGGCAAACAGAAGAGTAGACAATGTTATTCTAGAAAATTGCAGAATTATTTTCAGAAATTTTGAAGGAAAAGGAGATAAGTTTAATCCTGCTGGAAGAAGACATTTTAGTGTTGTTCTTCCTAGAGATATTGCTGATAAGTTATCTGAAGAAGGATGGAATGTAAAAGAACTTAAACCGAGAGATGAAGACGAAGAGCCAACTCCGTTTATACAGGTAAGAGTTAACTTCAGTAATATTCCACCAGAAATTTATCTTGTGACCGGTAGAAACAAAAAGACTAAATTAACAGAAGATACAATTCAGACATTAGATTATGCTGAGATTGAAAATGTTGATTTGATTGTCTCAGGCTATTGTTGGGAAATGAATGGAAAGGAAGGAATCACAGCATATTGTAAAACCATGTATGTGAAGATTGTAGAAGATGTCTTCGCTGACAAGTATGCTGATGAAGATGTCGCATTTTAAATTATATTTTAAGAACTGGCTGCATTTATTTGTAGTCAGTTCTTATTTTAATGAAGAGGATTATGATGGAAAAAGAATTTTTAAGAGATTATCAATCAAAAGCAGTAATGAATATGCATGATGGTTGTATCCTCAATGGCGGAGTAGGAACTGGTAAATCGCGCACGGGCTTATATTACTATTATAAAGAGTTTGGTGGGACAGAAAATCCTATGAATCATGATATGAAAACTCCATCTGATTTATACATTATAACAACTGCAAAAAAGAGAGACAGCCTGGAATGGGAAGATGAAGTTTTAAATTATCGATTGTCCTCTGTTCCCGAAAGGAATTATTACAAAAATAAAGTTGTTATTGATTCGTGGAATAATATTAAGAATTATATTTCTATCAAAGATGCCTTCTTTATTTTTGATGAACAAAAAGCAATTGGAAAAGGAACATGGGCAAAATCTTTTATAAAAATCACAAAATCTAATCGATGGATTATGTTGTCAGCAACTGCTGGAGATTGTTGGACCGATTATATTCCGGTATTTATTGCTAATGGTTATTATCGAAATCGGACAGAATTTTTAGATGCTCATGTTGAATTTGATAGGATGGCAAAATTTCCTAAAATAAAAGCATATCATAATACTGGTCGGTTGATGCGACTTAGAAATCATATTTTAGTTAATATGGATTTTGATAGACCAACTGTATCACATCATGAAGATGTCTACTGTGATTATGATGTGATAGACTATAAAATTTTGGTGCGAAATAGATGGAATTTTGAAAAAGATAAACCTATCGAAAATGCAAGTGAACTTTGTTATGAGATGCGGAAAATTGTAAATAGTGATAAAAGTCGTTTAGCTGCTATAAAAGATTTAGTGTCTGTGCATAATCGAGTTATTATATTTTATAATTTTGATTATGAATTAGATTTACTGAAACAATTAGCAGAAATGATAAATGCTACATATGCAGAATGGAATGGCCATGCACATCAACCAATTCCTGATACAGATAGCTGGATATATTTAGTGCAATACAACGCAGGGGCAGAAGGATGGAATTGTATTAAGACAAACACAATTATATTTTATAGTCAAAATTATTCTTATAAAATAATGGAGCAAGCATCTGGAAGAATTGACCGACTCAATACGCCCTATCAAGATTTATATTATTATCATTTGAAATCTCGAAGTGGTATTGATGTTGCTATTGATAAAGCACTTAAACAAAAAAAGAAATTTAATGAAAGCAAGTTCATCAATTTATAAAAAATATTTATTCGCAAAAAATACATGTCCTATTATAGGGGAGAAGGAGTTAAAATGGCTTCTTCTCTTTTTTGTTTAGGAGGAAACATGTTAGAAAAAAATTTTCAACATAAATTAATAAAAAAAATTAAAGACATGTTTCCAGGAGCAATAGTCTTGAAAACAGACCCAACTTATATTCAAGGATTGCCAGACCTTTTAATTTTATATAAGAAAAAATGGGTGGCACTTGAAGTCAAGAAATCGTCTCGAGCACATCATCAGCCGAATCAGGATTATTATATTCAGACTATGAATAAGATGAGCTTTGCTTGGTTTATTTCACCAGAGAACGAGGAGGAAGTCTTGAATGAAATTCAACAAGCATTGGAACCTAGAAGGCGAACATGCATTTCTAGGAGCTAGTAAATGTAGTTGGCTTAATTATTCTTCAGAGCGTCTTATAACTGCTTGGAAGAATGAACGAGCTAAACAAGAAGGAACAGAATTACATGAACTAGCAGCAACATTAATAAAGAAAAAAATTAAATTACCAAAAAGTAATAAAACTTTAAATGCTTATGTAAATGATGCAATTGGTTATGGAATGTATCCAGAGGTTTTATTATATTATTCGGACAATTGTTTTGGAACAGCGGATTCTATTCTTTACAATGAGAAAAAACATTTTTTAAGAATACATGATTTGAAAACTGGTAAAACAAAAGTCCATAAAGAGCAGCTTTATATTTACGCTGCTCTTTTCTGCTTAGAATACAAAGTTAGACCGTCAGATATTGATATAGAATTAAGAATTTATCAGTCTGATGATATTCAAGTATATATTCCAGAATGCGACGAAATTGTTCCTATCATGGATAAAATCATCGCCTTTGACAAGATATTATCAGAACAAAAACTAAAGGAGAATGAATAATGTTTGATGGTCAATTTATGGAAAGCGAAGAAAATTCGTTACAACATTATGGAACACCTAGGCATTCTGGAAGATATCCTTGGGGTTCTGGAGACAATCCATATCAACACGAAGATAGTTTTTTAAGACAGTATCGAGAAGCCCATGCAGCAGGAATGAGTGATAATGAATTTGCAGAAGCTAGAGGAATGTCTATTTCTGAATTTCGAGCAAAAAGAGCTATTGATTCTGCTGGAGAAAAATCTTATTATATTTCTCAATGTCGAAAATTAAAAACAAAAGGATATTCTAATCAAGCGATAGCTGATAAATTAGGATTATCTGGAGAATCGACTGTAAGAAATTATTTAAGAGAAGATGCCAAAAATAAAGCAAATAAAAATTTAAATCTAGCTAACGAGTTAGAAAAGCAGATTAAAGAAAAGGGTTGTATCGATGTCGGTAAAGGTGTCGAAAGAGAATTAGGAGTTTCTGGAGAAGCTTTGAAAACTGCTCTTAAAATTTTAGAGCAAAGAGGATATCAGATTGATAATCTTTACGTTGAGCAAGCTACAAATCCGGGCAATAAAACAACTATTAAATATGCTACTACGGCGGATGTTGAAAAACCAGATTTATACAAAGATTTAACTCAAGTAAAATCAATCAATGTATATTCACCAGACCAAGGCACAACTTTTTGGGCACCGGAAAGACCCACCAGCATTGATTCTTCAAGAATCGGAGTAAGATATGCTGAAGACGGTGGAGAAGAAAGAGATGGAACTATTGAAATTAGAAGAGGCGTAGAAGATATTTCTTTAGGTTCAAATGCGTATGCTCAAGTTAGGATTGCTGTCGATGGAACTCATTACATTAAAGGTATGGCATTATATTCTGATAATATGCCAGATGGTGTAGACATTATTGTCAACTCGAATAAGAAAAAGGGCACGCCTTTAATGAGTGATAATCCAGATGCAAAGCAAGTGCTAAAAACATTAAAAGATGACCCCGATAATCCTTTTGGGGCTTTAATTAAGGCTAATGGTCAAAGACATTACATTGATGAAAATGGAAACGAAAAACTTTCGCCAGTAAATATTCTTAGAGAAGAGGGAGATTGGAATGATTATTCCAAGACCTTATCTTCTCAATTTCTTTCTAAGCAGAATACCTCGCTTATAAAGAAACAATTAGATTTAACTTATGCCGAAAACAAGCAAGAATATGAAGAGATTATGTCTCTTACAAATCCTGCAATAAAGAAGAAATTGCTTGAGACATATGGCGAGCAGTGTGATTCAATGGCTACTGATTTAAAAGCAGCCGCATTACCGAGGCAGGCAACAAAAGTATTACTTCCAATCACTAGTCTTAAAGATAATGAGATTTATGCTCCTACTTATAAAAATGGCGAGCATGTAGTATTAGTTCGTTATCCGCATGCTGGTACATTCGAAATTCCAGAACTTATTGTTAATAATAAGAATAAAGACGGAAAATCGATGATTGGAAATAGTGCTGTTGACGCGGTTGGTATTAATAAAACGGTGGCTGATAGATTGTCGGGTGCAGATTTTGACGGCGATACAGCAATGGTAATTCCGGTTAACGATAAAGTAAAAGTTACAACTTCTGCACCATTAAAAGGTTTAATAGGATTTGACACAAAGACTGCTTATCAATACGATACGACAGAAACGACAACCGAAACCGATTCTAAAACTGGTGAGCAAAAGAAAGTAACTCATTACTTTAGAGATGGAAAAGAATTTAAACCAATGTCTGCTTCTGAAAAGCAGTTACAAATGGGCGTAGTTTCGAATCTTATTACAGATATGACGCTTCGGGGTGCAAAACCAGAAGAAATGGAACGAGCTGTAAAACATTCAATGGTTGTTATTGATGCTGAAAAGCATAAACTGGATTATAAACAATCAGAGATAGACAATAATATTAAACAGCTTAAAGAAATTTATCAGATAAAGGATAATGGCAAATCTGGAGGGGCGTCCACCCTAGTATCTAAAGCTAGTGCAGAGATAAAAGTAGATGAGATTCGAAAGAAATCTTATAAGCCAAATGCCGAGACCGGAGAATGGGAGTATGAAAAGACTGGTAGAACTTATAAGAAATACAATAAAGCTACTGGGGAGATAGAAGAAAAGAATGCTCTATCAACCGTTACTCGTATGTCCCAAGTAAAGGACGCCCACGAGTTATCATCCGGGCATCCTAAAGAAGAACTATATGCTGATTATGCAAATGCTATGAAATCTATGGCCAATCAGTGTCGTAAAGAGGCATTGGCCATAACTACAACTCCTGTAGATAAAGAGGCATCAAAGGAGTATGCAACAGAGGTGGCGTCTCTTAAGAGTAAGCTCAATACTGCCCTTAAGAATGCACCCAAGGAGAGACAAGCTCAACTTATAGCAAACCAGAGGGCTAAAGCTAAAATACAGGCCGACCCATCATTAGATAAGGAACATAAAAAACGTATCTCATCCCAAGAGCTCACCAAGGCTAGAGCAGAGGTTGGCGCTAATAAGAAGTATGTACAGGTGGATATTACAGACCGTGAATGGGAGGCCATACAAAAGAATGCCATATCCACTAACACATTGCGTCAGATACTAGATAATACAGATCTAGATACTGTACGTAAGTTGGCGACCCCCAAATCTCACAACGCAGTAAGCTCTTCGCAACAGGCTCGTATGAAAGCGATGGTAGCCGCTGGTTACACATTAGCAGAAGTAGCAGATCAAATGGGCGTTTCAACATCAACTGTATCAACTTACGTAAATGAAAAGAAGTAATTAAACAGATTAAAAGGAAAGGAATTAATGATTGATTATGAATGAACAGATTTGTTTAACAACAATTGATAATCCTTTTAATCCAATTAAACAGTTTGATGAATGGTTTGAGTTTGATTTGGAAAAAGGTTATCATTCTTGTGCTTTGCTTGCTCGTTTTTGTCACGTTGCAAATAGCTTATCTGAAAAAGAATATTTGCAAGAAATTAATGATGGAATCGATAGATTGCTAGCCATAGACCCCACCGGCATGTATACAAAGTTTGTATCAAAAGAATGATGTATCTTTATGGGTACACATAGTCTGGTGCTTACTTGGTCTTCTCTTTAAAACTAAATTGTAAACTAATTTGTAAACTAATTTGTTTTGCTCTAAAAAAGTTTATTTTGCCAATTTACCTCCAAAAGAAAGCAATTTGGTAAAAAAAGAGAGTGGCTATAGACCAAGGAAAAGCATAGAGGGGGGTCTCAAAAAA
>CAVAII010000161.1:0-9814 GCA_963588535.1 Erysipelotrichaceae bacterium
GGGATATACCGCATAGGAATAGTATTTTCTTTAATCTCAACATAATAAATTTATGATTTTATCTTTTCTTAAACTCTTTTTATGCTAAAAAAATGTTGTGCAAAGTTACAAAAACTTTTCCAAATCGTTTGTAAATATTTTGATTTTAGTCATATTATGGTTAAGATATTGAGACGAAATTTTGTCAACGTGAAAATTAGTCGTAACTTTGCAAAACTTTTTTTGGAAAGAAAAAGAACTTTTCTGTAGAAAACAAATTAAGAATATAAATAACTAATTAACACAAAATTTTGTATGCAAACAAATTCAAAATTAAAAAATTGGCTATCTCAGTTGAATGATTCAAAGGAGAGATTTGGGTCAAAAGAATTCTTTGTTGCCTACGGAAAGATAATCCTTGGTTGTATTATCTTTGCTTTGGCAGATTTATTCTTTGTAGTACCTTACGGTTTGGCACCAGGTGGAGTATATGGATTAATGAGTGTATTCCATAATCTTTGGGATGTACCTATGTCGTTGGTTATATATATGGACGTTACGTTGCTAATAATAGGTATGGTGTTCTTAGGTCCGAAGTTCGGCATTAAGACTATCTTGTCTATTTTCTTAATATGGTTCGTTACTTGGGTAACAGAATACTTCTTTATTAGCAAAGTTGGCTATCGTCCATTGATATACTCTGGAGATCTTATCTCGGCTATGGACTATAACAACTTACCTGACCAGATAAAAGAATTGTACTTGCCTATCGCACAATTCAAAGACTCTCTACCAGTAGAACAATATTTCCGTCCTTGGAATATAGTTAATGTATTAGTTGGTGGTTTGGCTTACGGAGTTGGTATTGCTATTATCTTTAGTGCAGGTGCAACCTCTGGCGGTAGTGATATTATTGCTATGATAATCAACAAGTATTCTCATTTCTCTTTGGGAGTTTTGGTTATCATTATAGACTCTACTATCGCATTGTCTTCTTTGGCATTAGGTAAGGGTATAGATTTGCCGATATTCTCTATTATTCTTGTATATATAGAAGGTAAGGTAATAGATATTATCGTCCCACCTAACAAGAACAAAGAACAACCAAAAGAAATAGAGGATAAGCCTCAAACAGTCTAAATATAAAGTGATTATTCCATTTGGTAGCGAGAGAAGAAATAAGAATTGGACAAAGAGATAGGATTCTTCTTTAAGAAAGTTTGGAAACTATTCCATTTTTGTTTGTTTTCTCTCGCCCAAGTGGCACTTTCGGATTTGTGTCCGTACGCAAATAACCAATAATTATACGTCTGCCAATGCCCATTATCTATTATCTTTTGCCAATAGTCGAACAAAGGATTCATAAAATCACTTGCTCTGGTCTTCAATAATAAAAAGAATTTCAAACGGATATTACTTAAAGAAGCAATATCGATAATACGTACCCCTTTTGCAGAAGTAGACATAAGATCATTAAACGTAGAACCGAAAAGATTATGACGTTCGAAACTATCGCTATATACTATTACATCGTTTTCGAAATCTGCTACCGATTTGCCGCCGTTTAGGGTAAAAGAATTATAATAAGTATCATACAAGGCTTTGGATATCTCCTTTTTTAGTGAATCATTCTGAGAAATAAGCATAAACAACTCACCATACATAACACCCCAAACAGTCTCTGTTGAGAGCAAATAGACCTTAGTTGCTCCGTAGTAGTTCTCTTCATATACGGGCGAAGTCTCTATACCTTTCTCAAACCAATAGAGTGCTTGTGGATAAGCACCTTCTTGCATTTTGGCGTAGCCTTTATCAAAACACTGCTCTTCTTTGCTTAAAGCCTTAGTAGAATCAATAGTCTGTGCGTTAGCGTTAGCACAAATCAAACAAATTATTACAAATAATACCTTTTTCATGAGTTGTATATCTTTTTTCTTGGTGCAAAATTAATAAAAATCTACAACCTATAATTCGTCTTTGAGATTTTATTCGTATTTTTGCACCACAAAAAAGAGTTTTTATTATGATGACATGTCAGGATGCCACTTTGGACAGATTAGTCTTACATAGAATTGGCAATAAAGCAAATAATGAGAGTCTGCATTTAAGCAAAGCACCATATATATTGAATAATGATATATCGGGAGTATTGTTGAAATATTTTACAACGCCTTTCAAAAGTTCGCAATATTATGTTTTCTCGATGGAAGGCAATGCTATCAAAAATACAGTCTATAATCAGGTTAGCCTTATCTTTGATGATCCCAAAGAGAACTTATATTCTGCTAGTTGTGAGATAGCACGCCATTTGTTTGACGTTAGTCTACACCCTAATATCAAGGCAGGAGAGTTGTATGTTACGCATTTGGAGAACTGTTATCTGGACGGAGAGATATTAGATGCCGTTGGAATCTTCAAAAGCGAGACAAGACAGACCTACCTAAAGATATATCCACAGGGAGAAGACTTTTCGATAGAATCAGATGACGGAATAGATATCAACAAGTTAGATAAGGGCTGTATAATCTTTAACAAAGAGAAAGACGATGGTTATGTAGTTGCCATAGTAGATACTATCTCGAGAGGCAATGAAGCAGTCTATTGGGTAGATGAGTTTTTGAACCTTGTACAAAGACAAGACTCCTACTTCAAGACAGATAATATGCTAAATGTGTGCAAAGATTTTGTTACCGAATACTTACCTCAGGAGTATGAGATGACACGTTTGGATCAGGTAGACTTTCTTAATCGTAACCAAGACTTCTTTAAGGATAACAAGAGTTTTAATACCGATACTTATTCCGAACAAGTCTTTGGCGATGATACCTATAAAGATGATTTCATTAGATTTAAGCAACAATATGAGCGAGAAAACGGCATAGAGTTGCAAGATGATTTTACTCTTAACGATGAAGCCTTGAAACGTGCGTCAAGATATTTGCGTAGTGTTATCAAATTGGATAAGAATTTCACTATCTATATTCATGGCAAAAGAGATAGAGTAGAGGTTGGCGAAGACGCAGAAAGACAAATGAAATACTACAAATTCTATTTCGATAAAGAATCATAAGAAGGCTTATTATAGTAGGATTTACGAAGTAGAAACAAAGAAAAAAACGAAGTAGAAATTAAATAAATTTGGTCTTTTTGCGTTATATGGTAAGAAAGAAAATCTGTTTTTTTGTATGAAAAAGATAAAAACAATTGGTGTCCTAACTTCTGGTGGAGATGCTCCTGGAATGAATGCCGCTATACGTGCAGTTACTCGTTCGGGTATAGCAAAAGGTTTCAAAATCAAAGGTATTTATAGAGGCTACGAGGGATTGATTAACGATGAGGTCAAATCATTTACTACCGAAGACGTTAGTGGTATAATCGACTCGGGCGGTACAGTGTTAAGGACAGCAAGAAGCGAGAGATTCCAAACAGACGAAGGCATGCAACAAGCATACGAAACACTCCAAAAGGAGAAAATAGATGCCTTAGTCGTTATTGGTGGTAATGGTTCTTTGACGGGGGCTATGAAATTCGCACAAAAGTATGATATAGAATGTATCGGACTACCTGGCACGATAGATAATGACCTTTACGGCACAGATGCTACTATTGGGTATGATACTACATTGAATACTATCGTAGAATGTGTTGATAGGATAAGAGATACGGCTACCTCGCATGAGAGAATATTCTTTGTAGAGGTAATGGGTAGAGATGCGGGCTTTTTGGCACAATATTCTGCTATCGCTTCTGGTGCCGAAGCGGCTATTATACCAGAGGATCGCACGGATATAGATCAATTGGAGCAGTTCTTAGGCCGTGGTATTAGAAAGTCCAAAAAGAGTTGTATCGTTATTGTATCCGAGAGCCCTACAAGAGGTGCTATGTATTACGCTAATAGAGTTAGGAAGGAATTCCCTGAATACGATGTTAGGGTTACTATCTTAGGACATATCCAACGTGGTGGCAGACCATCGGCAAGAGACAGAATCTTAGCAAGTATAACAGGCCACGCAGCCATAGAGGCAATCTGCTTGGGACAAAGAAACATTATGGTCGGCGTTAGAGATAACGAGGTCGTATACGTACCCTTTGCCGAAGCAATTCGTTCGGATAAGCCTTTGGACAAGAAACTTGTAAAGATACTTGATGATTTAAGTATCTAAGTATCTAATCATTTGAAGTCTTTTAGAGAAGATTTAATAATAGGATTAGCATTGCTGGAAGTCGGCTTTGCTAACGCCACAGATAGGACAAACCCAAGTGTCTGGGATTTGGTCAAAGGGCGTTCCAGGTGCAATACCTCCCTTAGGATCTCCTACGGCTGGATTGTAGATATAACCACATATTGTGCATTCGTAACTATTCATATCGTTTGTTTGTTATTATGTACTGCTTTTGTGTAAAGCAATACGGTGTTTGTATTATTCTGTAAAATTATGTGGCAAAGTTACATATTTTTTTTATTTTTGCAAAAAAAATATTTACTATGCAGTATGGATTTGTATTTCTTTCCGTCGTGCCGGTAAGAAAAGAAAGTAGCAGTAGATCAGAACAGGTAACGCAATTGCTTTTTGGCGATGTAGTTAGAATAGTTGATACCTATAAGGGAACAAACAAGATAACAGACTCATGGTTAAAGATAGAGAACGTATCGGATAATTATCAAGGTTGGATAGACGATAGAAACATAATATTATTCGATGCCGAGACTTTGCCACAATACAAATATATAGTCTCTTCTATTTTTGCCAAGATAAGTATAAAGAACAAAGTTAATCCGCAGATAGAAAAGACAATAAATATAGTAATGGCGTCTAAGTTATTCGATAAAGTCTTTACCTTAAACGATTGGGAGATAAAGATTACAGAGGGTAACGTAATACCAACTCTTAAATGCTCTCCTTTGTTGATTAGTGCCGTCTCTATGCTATATCTATCTACACCTTATCAATGGGGTGGCAAGAGTGTTGTAGGTATGGATTGCAGTGGATTTACGCAGAATGTATTTGCTTTTGCAGGCGTTAGTTTATCAAGAGATGCAAGTCAGCAAGCACTTCAAGGCCGAGAGAATAGTTACGACAATATCCAAAAGAATGATCTTGTCTTCTTTGATAATCAAGAGGGAAAGATAACTCATGTAGGTATCTATTTAGGAGCGAACGAGGTTATCCATTGTAGCGGACGTGTCCGTATAGATAAATTAGACAAAGAGGGAATATATATAGAGAAAGATTCCAACAAAGAATATTCTCACCACCTTTGTCTAATTAGGTCTATCGTATAAGGATAGATTAGAAGTTTGTTTAGTTTTCTTTTTATTGCATGTAATCTTTATTTGCTTATCGGAGTATTTTTTACTCTGTTATAACATCTTACTCCGTAGATAAATACAAATACAAAGCAGATTAAAGGTACTATGAACGAAATATTAACAGCAGGCATAGAGAATATAGTGTGTTGGTCTATAATCATTGCTTGTACTGCTGGCAATACACTTCCGCCCAAGATAGCCATAATCAATCCTGCCGAACCTACTTCTGTGTCTTGTCCAACATTACCTAATGCCAAACCATATATAGTAGGGAACATTAGAGACATACAAGCCGAGACACCAACAAGACTATAAACGCCTATTCTTCCATTTGCGAATATGGTTACAAGTACTAATAGGAATCCGCCTACGGCAAAGATGCTCAATAGTTTAGATGGCTTAAAGTATTTCATTAGATATGTTCCAACAAAACGTGATAAACAGAAGATAACCATTGCTACTATGTTAAGTTGTTGCGAGAATATCTCGGCTGCTTGCTCGCTCATACCTTCGTTCATAAATACTCTTGTGCCGTATTGTATGATAAAGGTCCAACAAGTAATTTGTGCTCCAACATAGAAGAATTGTGTTATAACGCCTTCTCTATATATCTTATTATTTAATAGACGTTTAAGGGTGGCACCTAAACTATTTGAGGTGTTGTCTTTCTCTTTTTCTATCTTTGGTATTTTGATAAGAGCCATAACAATAAACACTATTACCAATACTATACCTATTGCAACGTATGGTTTGATAAGTACTGCAAGGTCAGATTGTTTGATCATCTCGAATTGAGTGTCGTTAAGTTGTGCTCTTTCTGCCGAGGAGAGTGGGTTCATCTTTGCTTGAATAAAATTCATTGCCACAAACATACCTGCTAACGACCCAATAGGATTAAAAGACTGTGCAAAGTTTAGTCGCCTTGTTGCCGTCTGGCTCTCTCCCATCGAGAGAATAAAAGGGTTAGCACTTGTCTCTAAGAAAGATAATCCGCAAGTTAGTATAAAGTACGCAATAAGGAAAGGATAATAATTGCCCATCCAAGATGCTGGTATAAACATTAATGCACCGAAGGCGTAAAGTCCTAAACCTAATAAGATACCTTTTTTATAAGAGAATCTTTTGATAAACATTGCCGAAGGGAATGCCATAGCGAAGTATCCGCCATAGAATGCTACCTGGACTAATGCACCGTCTGTTACGCTCATTCTGAATATTTTGGAGAAAGATTTAACCATCGGGTTAGTAATATCATTAGCGAATCCCCAAAGAGCAAAACAAAGTGTTACCACTATAAATGGCAGTAAATAGTTCTTGCCGTCCTTAGTCTTAAAAAGACTTGTGTTTGTATTATTATTCATCGTTTTAGTTCTAATTTTCGAGTAGGCAAAGTTACTAATATTTTTTATAAAATCATTAAGAAACAAAAATTTATTAACTGTTTCCTTTGCTAAACCATTTGAAAAGAATAGTTTAATTATTCTTTGAAAAGAAGAAAATAAAATCAAATAATATTCTAACGAAATCAAATAATATTCTAATAAAATCAAATAATATTTTGATAAGTTCTTATTTTGTTCGATTAACTATTAATCAAATATTTATAGAGACTGAAATTTTCTCTTTATGGAGAATGTTTCGTCTCTTAATTATAGATTATCTAAAAAATCTGTTACAACGGAGAGATTTTTTGTTATTCTTCCACTATATCAAAATTAGCAAAAGGGTAGTTGTGTGTGATTAAAGTACGCACTTCCGAGATACCGTAATAATTTTTGTCCTTGCCCTCGGTCTTAATATAGACATAACGATTCAAAAGAAAGTTAAAGAAATACCGAGCAGAGTTGCGGGCATTGATATGTGCTATTTTGTATACATCATTAGGGTTGATGGAGACTATTTCGTAATCAACGTATGGTCTTTTTAAGGAATCCAAATCGAAATATCCGTCCATGCCGTCTGCTATTTGCTCCTCATTGTAGAAGATTATCTTGTCATCGGCTTTGTTCTCGTTATAGGTTAGCCAGATATTTACCTTAACTCCATTCAATTGCTTATAGAATTTGAGTTTTGGCATTTCGTCATCCTTTATAGAGTCATAGAAAGAATATTCTTCTACCTCCATTTGAGAGATAGTTAAGGTATGTTCGTTATCTTTCAATGTATTAGGAAAAGTAGTTACCTCCTCGACCTTAAATCCAAAGAATCTTAGACTACTAACTATCTCACGATTATATACTCCCATAACAGCAGTGTCCGAGACGCTATCTAAGGTGCTAATATTAGTACGTATCAAATCGGTAGCAGGTTTGAAATAGATAATATCGCGTGTCTTGTCATACATTTGATTAGTAAGAAATCTCTCTGCTTCTTTTTGAGCCGTCAGAGGTAGAGTTATGATAGCAATACCAATGATTAATAAGATTTTTTTAAACATAACGCTAATACTCCTTTCTTTTTCTATCTTTTTATTTTAGAATAAACTTCCTTGTACGCCTTTTTCTGAATCAAAATCAGAGTCAATCTCATCATTTTCTTCTTGTGTCGTCTCTTCTACAGGAGGCTGATAAGGCAAAGGCTCTAAGATTTTGATTTTAGTTTTCTCTACTTTGCTAATCTTCTTACCCTTTGCTTTGTATTTCATAATATCTACGATATCTGTTACTTGTTTTTCCTCATTATCGACACTAATAACAGGTAGATAATCGGTTATACAATATTTCAGTGTGTTTTTCTCCTCGTCTAAGAACGCAATTCTATCGTTTGATAACTTCTCGGCAACGAAACGCTTAATATAGTATGCCGAAGACTCTTTATCCCAATATATTATGGTAATAGGTTTTTGTGGGTCGTATTTTTCTACGACTATTGTGTCCTCATCGAAATGTAGATTTAGGTCAGGGTCGGTTATTCTATAAGTTCCCTTCTGTGTTATAACCAAAAGTTTGTCTCTTGCTTTGAACTCACCCAAAAGATCTCCTCTTTCAAGGGTATTTAGTTGCCAAATAGATCTATCCAACCATATCTTTTGTGCACCAAGAGTAGATATTCCGCCAGTTTTCTTACTAACTCTTCTTACAGGGTTGTTATCTACAATATTACCATGTGCACTTCTGTTCTTAATCATTAATTCTGCAAAATCATAAACGAAACTTAATCGCTTCATTTTCGGTCTTGCCTTTAGATATACTTGAACTTTTTCAGCCTCTCCATTAGGGTTAGCGGAGAAATATAATAGTGTAGAACCCTTAACGCCTTGTGTGAAGTCGTATTGTTTATCTCTAATAATACCTGTTATAGCACAGCGTTTGGCAAAACACTTTCCGTACGGACCATTATTGTACATAATGTTATAAATAGTCCTTTCGTCTCCACGTTTGAACACTGCAACATAGATAACATTAGTGCCAACGAAATCTTTTTCGCTAATCTTCTTAACAACATACGTTCCGTCCGAACGAACAACTATTATATCGTCCAAAGCAGAACAATCAGAGACATATTCTACATCTTCGCCTTTGAGTTTATAACCAACAAAGCCTTCTTTGTAATTACAATACAATTTCTCTGTTTGTGCAGCCACTTGAGTTACCTCTATATGATGGAAAGATCGAATAGTAGTCTTTCTTTGTTTGTCTTTGCCGTATTTATCTTTAAGATGCTTAAACCATTTGATTGTATAGTCGGTTAGATGCAATAGATTATTCTTTACTTCGTCCATATCAACCTCAATGGCTTTGATATCATTGTCGGCTTTATCGCTATTGAACTTAGAAATACGATCAATAGGTATCTTTCTTAACTTCTGAATATCCTCTTGTGTAACGTCACGTATTAGATCTTTTATAAAAGGCTCTAATCCTTTGATAATAGTCTTATTAATACTATCGTCCGTTGTACAAGGTTTGATTTGCTCGTAGATTTCGTTCTCAATAAAGATTTTTTCTAAGTTAATCCATTGCCATTTCTCCTTCAAATCGCCAAGATCTAACTCCAACTCCTTCTTTAATAAACTTTCAGTCCTTTGTGTATTCCTTCTAAGTATATCACTAATGGACATAAAGCAAGGTTTTTGATTATCAATCACACAAGAGTTAGGCGAAATACTTTTTTGACAATCCGTAAAGGCGTACAACGCATCAATAGTCTGATCGATAGAGACATCCTTTGGCAAATGTAAGCGAATCTCCACATTTTGTGCAGTAGTATTCTCTATTTTACTAATTCTCAAACGGCCACTATCGTTGGCTTTGGCAATAGAATCGATAAGAGAATCGGCAGTTGCAGAATAAGGCAACTCAGTAATAACAAGCGTCTTGGCATCTTCCCTTTCAATACGAGCACGTACGAACAACTTGCCACCACGTTTGCCATCGTTGTACTGACTTACGTCCATTAGACCGCCAGTAGGGAAATCAGGATAAAGAGTAAAAGGTTCGTTTTTTAGAATTGCGATACTTGCGTCCAAAAGTTCTACAAAGTTATGAGGAAGTATCTCACAAGCCAAACCAACAGCAATACCTT
>CAVAII010000162.1:0-8786 GCA_963588535.1 Erysipelotrichaceae bacterium
ACACTTAGTTATGAACAAGGCTTTGCTTTTGGTAAGAAAGGTGCTATGGTATTTAGAAAAATTGAGACCTTACCTATACCTGTTATTGCTGCTGTTAATGGTTACGCTTTGGGTGGCGGTTGTGAGTTGGCAATGAGTTGCGATATAAGGATTTGTTCTCAAAATGCTAAATTTGGTCAACCAGAAGTTGGTCTTGGTATTATTCCTGGTTTCTCAGGTACGGTTCGTTTGGCTCGTTTGATTGGTATGGGACAAGCAAAGCAATTGATATATTCTGCTTCTACTATCAAATCTGATGAGGCTTTAAGAATTGGTCTTGTTAATGCTGTATATCCACAAGAGGAGTTAATGGACAAGGCAATAGAGTTAGCAGAGACTATAATAAAGAATGCACCTTTGGCACTTCAAAAGGCAAAACAGTGTATCAATAACGAATATGATATGGACGTAAATCAAGCCATAGAATATGAAAACAACAAGTTTGCTGAGTGTTTCTTGACTTCGGATCAAAAGAATGGAATGCAGGCCTTCTTGGAGAAGAAGAAATATGATTTTGAAGGAAAATAATTTTTCTATTCTATTATATTAGTATAAGGAGATTAAGAATAGAGAGATCAAAAGAAGAAAATAACATAAAATAAATAACAAAATAACTTTTTGAAGCAATGAAAATATGCATAATTGGTACAGGAACTATGGGTTCTGGTGTTGTTCAAGCATTTGCTGCTGCAGATATGCCGGTATTAATGAAAAGCCGTTCTGAGGCAAGTATAGAGAAGGCAATAGCAAAGATCACTAAAGGTCTTTCTCGTCAAGTAGAAAAAGGTAAGATGGAGAAGGAGAGAATGGATGCTATTCTAAAGAACATCTCTTCTACTACTGATTACAACGATTTGAAAGATATGGACTTGGTTATCGAGGCAACGGTTGAGAATATGCAAGAGAAAAAGGAAGTGTTTGCTGCTATTGATAAGATTTGCAAACCTGAGTGTATCTTCGCAACTAATACTTCTTCTCTATCTATTACAGAGATAGCAGCGACTACTACTCGTGCAGAACGTTTTATTGGTATGCACTTCTTTAATCCTGCTCCTGTAATGAAACTAATAGAGGTCATTAGAGGGCAAAAGACTACTGATGAGGTTTGCGACCAAATCGTAGCATTAGCAGAACAAATCGGTAAGGTTCCTGTTAAGGTAAATGAGGCTCCTGGATTTGTTGTCAATAGAATACTTATACCTATGATTAATGAAGGTGTTGGAATATTGGCAGACGGAGTTGCTTCGGCAGAGGATATCGACAACGCTATGAAACTTGGTGCTAATCACCCAATGGGTCCTTTGGCATTAGGCGATTTAGTAGGTTTGGACGTATGTTTGGCTATTATGGAAGTATTATATAATGAATACGGAGACAGTAAATATCGTCCACATCCATTGTTAAGAAAGATGGTTCGTGCTGGTCTTTTGGGTAGAAAGACAGGTGAAGGCTTCTTCAAATATTAATAGAAGATTATAGAGGATCTAGAAATTGATATTTCGTGAATACGGCATTTATTTCGTAAAAGAATAAGTGTCGTATTCTTTATATATAGTGGTTTATTATTATCTTATTTCGATAGAATAAAATCAGATAATATTCGAATAAGTACTGATAATAATTTGATAAGTACTGATAATATTTGAATAAGTACTGAAGTTATTTGAATAAGTACTGAAGTTATTTTAACGAATAGTGATATTGTCAAAATAAAGTTAGACTTTATTAGAATAAGATTAAACTTTATTCGGATAAAATCAAATATTATTTTTGTAAGGTGTGATTATTTTCCGATAGGGTGGGGGATTTTAGGGAAAATAGGGCTATTGCAGACAAAAAAGTGGATTAAATGCTGTAAGATTTGCGAATTTTAGTCAGAAAATTTGAGACGATAACGCAATATTTTGATAAAAAAACTTCAAATTCTATCGAAAAAACAGCAAAAATGAATAAAAATAAGGCGTAAATATGAGATAATAAAAATAAAATATTAAAATTTTTTGTGCTAAAAAACAGTATTTTATAAAAAAAGTGAAAAAAAAGTTATCAAAATATTTGGTCAGTATTCAAAAAGATTGTACTTTTGCAAACGCCTTTTGAGAGATAATGTAACAGAGGACAAAAAAGGACAAGAATTGTTAAAGACAAGGAAAGTTATTTGAAATAAAAAATTATATAAAATGCCGATATAACTCAGTTGGTAGAGTAGCTGATTTGTAATCAGCCTGTCGGGGGTTCAAGTCCCTCTATCGGCTCAAAGTTTGGGGAAGTCGCATAGCGGCAATTGCAACAGACTGTAAATCTGTCCTCTTCGGAGTTCGGTGGTTCGAGTCCACCCTTCCCCACAAAAGTCAAGAGGTGTTTTTCTATTTTTTAGCATTATAAATATGTTTAAAACAACTTGAGGCTGATAGGCGGGAATAGCTCATTTGGTAGAGCGATAGCCTTCCAAGCTATAGGTGGCGAGTTCGAGCCTCGTTTCCCGCTCAAAGTAAAGGGCTAAGTTAATAGCACCTTACGGAAAGAGGAGGAGTGTTATTAAGGCTCGTCCTTATCGTTGTAAAATGAAGTACGTGCCGTTATAGCTCAGTGGTAGAGCACTTCCTTGGTAAGGAAGGGGTCACGAGTTCAACTCTCGTTAACGGCTCTAAGATATATAGGTTATATATTATATAATAGTATAAGATAAGAAAATTAACGCATAAAGAGATAAAGTTATGGCAAAAGAAAAGTTTGAACGTACCAAACCACATGTTAACATAGGTACAATCGGTCACGTTGACCACGGTAAGACTACTTTGACAGCAGCTATTACCAAAGTATTGGCTGAAAAAGGTTTGTCAGAAGTAAAGTCATTTGATTCAATAGACTCTGCTCCAGAAGAAAAAGAGAGAGGTATTACTATTAACACAGCCCATGTAGAGTATCAGACAGAGAATCGTCACTATGCTCACGTTGATTGCCCTGGACACGCCGATTATGTAAAGAACATGGTTACAGGTGCTGCTCAAATGGACGGTGCTATATTAGTTGTTGCTGCTACAGATGGTCCTATGCCTCAAACAAGAGAGCATATATTGTTGGCTCGTCAAGTAGGTGTTCCTCGTATGGTCGTATTTATGAACAAGGTTGACTTGGTAGACGATCCTGAGTTGTTAGACCTAGTAGAAATGGAAATAAGAGATTTGTTAACATTCTACGAATTTGACGGTGACAATACTCCTATTATACGTGGTTCTGCATTAGGTGCATTGAATGGTGAGCCTAATTGGGAAGAGAAAGTAATGGAGTTAATGGCTGCTGTTGACGAATGGATTCCAACTCCAGTAAGAGATAATCAAAAAGATTTCTTAATGCCAGTTGAGGACGTATTCTCAATCACAGGTCGTGGTACTGTTGCTACAGGTAGAATCGAGACAGGTATTATTAGAATAGGTGATCCTGTTGATATTATCGGTATGGGAGCAGAAAAACTTAAATCTACTGTTACAGGAGTTGAGATGTTCCGTAAGATACTTGATGATGGTGAAGCTGGAGATAACGTAGGTTTGTTGTTAAGAGGTATTGACAAAGATCAAATCCGTAGAGGTATGGTTATTGCTAAACCAGGTACAATCACTCCTCATAAGAAATTCCAAGCTGAGGTTTATATCTTAAAGAAAGAAGAAGGTGGTCGTCATACTCCATTCCAAAATAGATATCGTCCACAATTCTATTTCAGAACAACTGACGTTACTGGTGAAATTTCTCTTCCAGAAGGACGTGAATTGGTTATGCCAGGTGATAACTTAACTATTACAGTAGATTTGTTATCAGAGATAGCATTGAACCTTAACCTTCGTTTTGCTATCCGTGAAGGTGGTAGAACAGTTGGTGCTGGTCAGGTAACGAAGATTTTAGACTAATAAATAATAAGCAGGTCTATATTTAGACTTGCTTTTATAGGAGCGTAGTTTAATGGCAGAATAGTGGTCTCCAAAACCATTGATGGGAGTTCGATTCTCTCCGCTCCTGCAAGACACGATAAAAGAGATATAGAGATGGCTAATAGAATAGTAAATTATGTAAAGAGTTGTTGCGATGAGATGAAGCGTGTTTCATGGCCTACTATGGATGAACTTACTAATAGTACGGTTGTGGTATTTGTTGCTTCATTGATTATTGCATTAATAGTTTTCGTAATGGATATGTTGGTAGGAGTTCATCCTACAATGTTTTGGAAAGGTTTGTTAGGGTATCTATATCAATTAATGGGTTAATAAAGAATATTTTTTCTTATATCTTGCTTCCCAAGTATTCTTCGCAGAATATATGAGATATAGGATTAGATATATTGTGTGTTTTATCAAATTTCTCTAAAATACTATAATCGCAGTTGGCTATGGGTGAACATAAAATGAGATGGTATGTCGTTAAGGCAATAGCAGGAAAAGAAAAGAAAGCTAAAGAATACATAGATAACGAGATAAATAGACAAGATTTGAAAAGTCTTGTTGCTAATGTATTAATACCTGTCGAAAAAGTTTACTCTGTGCGTAATGGAAAGAAAGTTAGCAAGGAAAGAACTTTGTTTCCAGGATATATATTTGTAGAGGCTAGTCTAGAAGGCGAGGTTGCACATATAATAAGGAATATACCTAATGTTTTGGATTTTATATCTGAAAAGGGTGGTAAGCCTATACCTATGCTTGATAGCGAAGTCAAAAGAATATTGAAAACTGTTGATCAAAGTATTGACTCTACGGAGGCTTCTGAGGAGGTATTTATAATAGGAGAGACGGTTAAGATTATTGATGGTCCTTTCAAGAATTTTGATGGTACTATTGAAGAGATTAATAGTGAGAAACAAAAGTTGAAAGTGATTGTAAAGATTTTTGGTCGTAAGACTCCTGTTGAATTATCTACTTATCAAGTAGAGAAAGAATAGGTAAAAACAATAACATAAAAAAACAGTGAGAAAATGGCAAAAGAAGTTGCAGGATTAATTAAGTTGCAAATCAAAGGTGGTGCTGCAAATCCTGCTCCACCAGTCGGACCAGCTTTGGGTGCGAAAGGTGTGAACATTATGGAGTTTTGCAAGCAATTCAATGCCAGAACACAGAAACAAGCTGGTAAGATCTTACCAGTTGTTATTAATGTGTATACTGACAAGAGCTTTGATTTTGTTGTTAAGACGCCTCCTGTAGTTGTACAGATCTTAGAAGCAAGCAAAGCAAAAGGTGGTTCGGGAGAGCCTAACCGTAAGAAAGTTGCTTCTATTACTCAGGCTCAAGTAAAAGAGATAGCAGAAGCCAAGATGGTTGATTTAAACTGCTTCACTTTGGAGAGTGCTATGAGTATGGTAGCAGGTACAGCACGCAGTATGGGTATCACAGTTAAATAAATTTAAATAGAAATTTGCAAAGATGGCAAAACAATCGAAAAAAACTTTAGAAGCCTTAAAGAAGTATGATTCTTCTAAAGAGTACACAATGGAGGAGGCAATAAAAATAGTAAAGGATATTACTTTTACTAAATTTGATGCTTCTTTTGACATAGACGTACGTTTGGGAGTTGACCCTCGTAAATCTAACCAAATGGTAAGAGGTACAGTAACACTTCCTCACGGAACGGGTAAGACCAAGAGCGTTCTTGTTTTGTGTACAGAAGATAAAGAAGAAGAAGCAAAGGCTGCCGGAGCTGATTATGTTGGCTTAGACGAATACATAGCCAAGATTAAAGGCGGTTGGACGGATGTCGATGTTATAATTACTATGCCAAGTGTAATGCCAAAAATAGGAGCATTAGGTAGAGTGTTAGGACCAAGAGGTCTTATGCCTAATCCTAAAACCGGCACAGTTACAATGGATATAGCTAAGGCAGTCCAAGAGGTAAAAGCCGGCAAAATAGATTTCAAAGTTGATAAGTATGGTATTATCCATACAAGTGTTGCAAGGATGTCATTTCCAACGGAGAAAATATTAGACAACGCAATGGAAGTGATTCGTATGATTGAAAAATTGAAACCTGCAACCGCAAAAGGAACATATATGAAGAGTATATTCGTTTCTTCAACTATGAGTCCAGGTGTTAAGGTAGATGCAAAATCTATTAGTAAATAATCTTTATATACGATTTGAGAAATGAGAAAAGAAGATAAAGGCAAACTAATAGAAAGTATTGGACAACACTTAAAAGAATATCCTTACCTTTATGCTGTTGATACAGAAGGTTTGAATGCCAAAGATACAGCAGCATTAAGAAGAATGTGTTTCAAAAGAGATATCAAACTATTAGTAGTTAAGAATTCTTTTTTGAAGAAAGCAGTGGAAAGTTCTGGTTTAGGTTACGAAGAACTTATTCCTACATTCAAGGGACAAACATCTTTGATGTTATCCAAGGTTAATAATGCTCCAGCAAAACTTATAAAAGAATTCAGAAATCAAAAGGAAAAGAAAGAAAAACCTTTGTTGAAATCAGCATACGTTGAGGAAGAATTCTATATAGGTGATGAGCATTTGAATACTCTTGTTGCTATCAAGTCTAAGAACGAGATGATAGCCGATGTTATTTCTGCTTTGTTGTCTCCAATGAGAAATATCATAAGTGGTTTGACTAACGAAGAGAGAAAAGACAAACAGCAAGAAACTGCAGCAGCAGAGTAATTAAAAAAAAGTTATTTAGAAACAATAAAAAAGTAAAATAAAAATGGCAGATTTAAAAGCATTAGCAGAACAATTAGTTAATTTGTCGATTAAAGAAGCAAAGGAACTTGGTGATATTCTTAAAGAAGAATATGGTATAGAGCCAGCAGTAGCTACAGTAGCAGTAGCAGCAGGTGATGCAGGAGCAGCAGCAGCTGAAGAAAAAACATCATTTGATGTTATCTTAGCAGAAGTAGGTCCTTCTAAATTAAATGTTGTTAAACACGTTAAAGATCTTTGCAGTCTTGGTTTGAAAGAGGCAAAAGAGTTAGTAGACAGTGCTCCAAAAGCATTGAAAGAAGGTGTAACAAAAGAAGAAGCAGAATCCTTAAAGGCTGCGTTAGAAGAAGCTGGTGCGAAAGTTGAAATTAAATAAGACATTTCGCTAATCAATTGATATTGGAACAGATATGCTCTCGTAGAAATGGGAGTATCTGTTCCTGTTTTTGCGTTTTTATAATGTTTCCTCTATTAGAAGGAAAAATATTTTAACTTTATAATTTTTAAGACCTTGGCAAATAATAATTCTAATATAGTCAATTTTGCGACTGTAAAAAAGTTTGAGTATCCAGATTTCTTGGATATTCAGTTAAAATCTTTCCGTGAGTTTTTTCAGTTAGAAACAGATACAGAGAATCGTAAAAATGAAGGCTTATACAAAGTATTTTCTGAGAATTTTCCAATTAGTGATTCAAGGAATAATTTTGTATTAGAATTCATTGATTATTTTATAGATGCCCCACGTTATTCTATAGAAGAATGTATAGAGAGAGGATTGACATTTTCTGTTCCTTTGAAAGCTAAACTCAAGTTGTATTGTACAGACGAGGAGCACGAGGACTTCAAGACTATAATACAAGATGTGTATTTGGGTATGATTCCTTACATGACTCCAAGAGGAACATTTGTTATCAACGGAGCAGAGAGAGTTGTAGTTTCTCAATTGCATCGTTCACCTGGTGTATTTTTTGGAACTGCTACTCATAATAATGGTGTGCAATTGTATTCGGCAAGAATTATTCCATTCAAAGGTTCTTGGATGGAGTTTACTACGGATATCAATAATATAATGTATGCCTATATAGATAGAAAAAAGAAATTGCCTATCACAACACTTTTGCGTGCTATTGGATATGAGTCCGATAAAGATATCTTGGAGATATTTGATTTAGCAGAAGAAGTAAAAGCAACTAGAAGCAACTTAAAGAAAAATATAGGACGCAAGTTAGCAGCGAAAGTTGTTAGAACATGGGTGGAAGATTTCGTTGATGAAGATATAGGTGAGGTTGTTTCAATCGAGAGAACAGAGCCAATTTTGGAAAGAGAAAAAGTATTAGAAGCTGAAGATATTGACAAGATATTAGACGCTGGTATCAAATCCATATTGCTCCACAAAGAACATAGCGATGATCCATCAGCAGTGGATTACTCTATTATCTTTAACACCTTACAAAAGGATACAGCTAATAATGCCAAGGAGGCTGTTGAATATATTTATAGACAGTTGCGTTCGGCTGAGCCACCAGACGAACAAACAGCAAGAGATGTTATAGAAAAATTATTCTTCTCTGATAAAAGATATGATTTAGGAGACGTTGGTAGATACAAAATCAACAAAAAATTAGGTCTTCATGTAGATCCTAATATTAGAGTCCTAACTCAAGAAGATATTATATCTATCATTAAATATTTGATAGAGTTAATCAATTCTAAGACAGAAGTAGACGATATAGACCACTTAAGCAACCGTAGAATTCGTACAGTTGGCGAGCAATTACATAATCAATTTGGAGTAGGTCTTTCACGTATGGCAAGAACAATCAAAGAGAGAATGAACGTTCGAGATAATGAAGTATTCTCTCCTACTGATTTGGTTAATGCCAAAACGTTGTCTTCTGTTATTAATTCATTTTTCGGAACCAACCAATTATCTCAGTTTATGGATCAAACCAACCCATTGGCAGAATTAACACACAAGAGACGTATCTCTGCTTTGGGTCCTGGAGGTTTGTCAAGAGAGAGAGCAGGTTTCGAGGTTCGAGACGTACACTACACACATTACGG
>CAVAII010000163.1:0-8455 GCA_963588535.1 Erysipelotrichaceae bacterium
CATCTTATCCGAATAAAGTCTGATATTATTCTGATAAAGTCTGATATTATCCGAATAAAGTTTGATATTATTCTGATAAAGTCTGATATTATTTTGATAAGTACTGAAGTTATTTTATTCTTTACTGATTTTATTCCAACGAATACTGATTTTATTTCAACGATTACTGATTTTATTTTACTGATTACTGATTTTATTCCAACGATTACTGATTTTATTTTACTGATTACTGATTTTATTTCAACGATTACTGATATTATTTTTCTAAGGCTATACTTTGCTTCTTTTTCCACTTACCTTCCCGCCTGTTTATCTAATTATACCAAATCCTTGCTTAATAAACCTACCCTTTTATCTATTTATCTAACAACAAAAAGATCCCCCTTCAGGACGAAGGGGGATCAGAAACCCAATTATTATGAAACTTATTATCTTTTGTTGTGACTAATCTGGGATTCGAACCCAGGACCCCATCCTTAAAAGGGATGTGCTCTACCTGCTGAGCTAATTAGTCCCAAATGACTTTGCAAAAGTACTACCTTTTTGATTACTGACCAAATTTTTCGACAACTTTTTTTTATTATTTTCTAAATATGACTATATATCAGCAAAATAAATTTTATCCTTATTTTTTATTGGCGTGGTAAATTATGGTATAATTCGAGGTTGTTTTGTTATTTTTGGCGTCTGTTACCACAATTTTTAGATTATTTTTGCCATTTTTTAGTTTTTCATCTATCGTATAAGTCAAAGTAGACCTCTTGCCATCGAATTCCATAAGAACCCATTCTCCATTTAGGTAACCATTATAAGTTTTTACGCCAGACAGATTGTCCATTATTCTAACTTTCAGAGTCTTTTGTTTCTTTTTTAGTCTCTTATTTGTACGAAAATTCAAAGGTTTAATCGTTGGTGCAACAGTATCCACCCAAACGGCAAAAGTACCAAAATCTCCTATGGTGGTCTCTACAAAACCATTTTTTAGACTACCTCCTACACTACTCTTTCCGCCTTTGCTATTAATCTTAACTATTAGGTATTTGTCTTTTAGTCTATTATCTATTTTATATGGTTTAATGCTGAGTTTGAATTTCTTTTTTACAGGTTCATATATAGTATGCAGACGATGTACGTTAGAATATTTCCCAACGGAGACAGAATAAGTAAAATTAATGTCCTCGTATAATGAGTTTTTAGGAAAAATAAATACACTACCGTCCTTTGCTGTAAAAGTATTTTCTATGTTAAAGGCAAAATATTTTGTTTGTTCGCTCTTAGTTTCTAAGATTTTGTTCTCCTCTTCCCTTATACTATCAATATTATAATTAACTCCTTTAAGATAGAAAGTATACAATAGAGTATTATTATTCAAATCCGTCATAAGCCAAGATACCTCATAAAGACTATCTGCTAATATCTCCACTATTCCTTTATTCGTATAGGTATTATAAGGCAAGACGCCGTTATCCATTTGTTTGGACGAAAGATAACGTTCTTTGGTCTTGATATACAAAGGATAATTAATAGTAGCATCTACATACCCATAGTCAGAGAAAGAAAACTTCTCTACTTGATGCGAAAAAATCCTCTCTTTATTAACAAACAACTCCGTTTTCCATGTTCCATTTCTTACAGATGAACCATTCGAAGGGTCAAAAGCAAGAATAGAGAAAAACACATTGCCCAAACATTCTATTGTGTCGCCTTGTTGGAAGGACGTATCCTTAATTATATCTATTATTTTGCTTTCTTGTTTGGCCTCCACAAAAGAATTTTCTAACGGAGTTACTACCAAAGATTTTATATAGGGCTTTATGGTATCCAATACTTGTAGACCAAACAACAAAGGGTTAATAGGTTGTTCTGTCTTGGTATCACGAATCTCGAAATGCAGATGCGGACCTTGTACTGCACCAGATTCTCCGCTTAAAGCCACAACTTGTCCTTGTTTAACATAGATCTTAGGTTTTGGAAACACATAGTCAAAGGTATAACATTGATTCTTGTACTGATATTCTTTGACCCACTCACCTATTTCACCCTCGTAGGATTGCAGATGCATATAGACAGTTGTATAACCATTAGGGTGAGTAATATATAAGTTCTTTCCACCTCCGTATGCTTGCACTTTGATTCTCGAAACATAGCCTTCGGCTGCCGCCAATACATTATAACCGCAACGTTCATTGGTACGAAAATCTGCACCTGAATGAAAATGCGAACCCCTTAACTCAGCAAAAGTCCCAGATAAAGTCAAAGGGATAGAAAGTGGAGAAATAAAATAATCTTGTGGATAATTATCCCTTAAAGATTGTATCTCCTTGCTACTATCTGTATTAATATCGTCTTTTTGTGCTTTTAGGGTACAAGATGTAAGGCAGTTAAAAAGCAGAACACAAACCAAAATCGTCTTAACTATACTCTTTGTCTGCCATTTGTTTATCTTGAAAAAAATAAGATATATCAACACTCCCACCAACCACGCAATTGGAGCCCCTAACCAAATACCTATCGTATCATATCGCAAACTTAAGAAATAGGATACAGGATAACGGACAATCCATAGAGAGAATATACTAATAATCATAGTTATCGTTGCTCTACCTGCACCCCTAAAGAAAGCAGTATACATCATCTGATAACAATATACAAACCAGAACAAACCCGATACTAACAAGTATTGATTGCCTATTCGTATTACCTCTGCATCATTAGTAAACAACCTCATCAACTGCGTATTAAATCCACAGAATACTATCATAGTAACAACAGACAGTATTGCCATAATCTTTAATGAAGCATAAAAACCTTGTTTTGCTCTTTGGAAAAGACTCGCACCTATATTAGTTCCCGTAAAAGAAGTCAAGGCTTGCGAAATATTCAACACAAACAGCAAAGCAATTGATTCTATACGCATAGCAGCAGAGTAAGCAGCCGTAGCACTTGTACCAAATTTGACAACTAACCAAAGGATTAGGATTTGTGTTAAGGATACCACACTTTGCTGTATACCTGTGGGTACACCTATTGATACTATTTGTTTAAGATAAGATTTATTAAACCTTATATCTTTGTATGGCAAACGCACATATTCATGCGTTCTATGCAAATAAACAAACAGAGAGACGAAAGCCAAGAATTGCGAAATCAAAGACGCCAATGCCGAAGCACTTACACCTAAGTGCATAACACCTAAAAAGATATATGACAAGATAGTATTTAGAATATTTGCTGGAATAAGAAAATATAGTTGTGTTGTGGAGTCTCCTAAGCCTCGAAGTATGCTTATAGCCGAATGAAATATAACAGAAAAGAACATTCCAATCATATAAATTCGAAAATATTCAACAGCCAAGGCCCTTACACTATTTTCCAAACTTAGACAAGAGAAAATAACATCGGCAAATATGATACTAAGCGAACAAATAACCAATCCTAACAAGATAAAAAAGATATAGAAAGTACTAATAATAGTATGAATATTATCACTTTGCTTTGCTCCATAGTAATGTGAGACTACCACACTACCACCACTACCAATACCCAATATCATTGAGGTAATAAAGAACACAACTGGGTAACAACTTCCCACAGCAGCCAATGCGTCCGTACCCAAATAATTACCAACAAATGCACTATTGATAAGCGTGTACATTTGTTGGAATATATTCCCCAATATCAAAGGAATACTAAATAAAAATATGCTCTTACCTATATGTCCTTTAGTAAAATCCAAGTTATTTATTAGTTATTTTTAGAAACTTCTCTATTCAAAATTCTCTTTTCCTTATACACTAACTTAAAACTAAACAGCAAAACACATATTTACGAAATCCTTTAATCGTATCTTAACTTTTAGTTCTTCTTCTATAAAAGACATGTGTCCGCTATTAAGCAACATCACCTCAGAATACATAGGCAATTTGATTTGTGCAAAAAGAATATCCAAATCTGCCCTTGTGTCCTCCTTACCAATAACAAATAATACAGGACAAGTAGATTTCTGTAATATATCTCTACGATCTCGTCTGCAAATCATACCTTTCTGTGCTGCAATTATACCCTCGACAGGAGTATTCAAAGCAATCTCTTTTAGGTTATCTATCTCACTTCCGAAGCGTGTGCGATTAGTCTCCATAAACAAATTAGGAATAAAATCTACTATGAATTTCATTCTATTTTTGTCTATAATCTCTATAGCACGCAAACGATTCTGCTTACCTTTCTCGCTATCTGCCATCGCTTGTGAGTTCATTAGGCAGTAACCTTTTAACATCTCAGGATATTTCTCCATAAATGCCAAAGTAATCATACCACCCATGCTATGACCACACATAACGCATTGCTTAACATCTAAACTATCCAACAATTCTTTTATCATCTCGGCTTGCAATTCCATTGTGGATACCTCATCAATAGTCTCGCTATCGCCATGTCCTATCAAATCCACAGCAATAACTCTCATATTGTTCATATATTCCAAAACGAAATATTGCCAAACTTCCAAAGAATTCATATATCCGTGCAACAAGACAAGGGTATTTTTTCCTCTACCCTCATCTTGATAATTAATCTTCTTACCTTTGAATACAAATGTTTTATGTTGCATCTAAGAGAATGTTTATTTAATGATTCTATAATAATTTTCTTTTCTCGGCAAGGCTTGTGATGGGTTCTTTACAGGATATCCTAAACTAATAGCACCAATACCCATAACGTTGTCGGGCAAACCAAATTCTTTGATTAGTTTCTTACCTTCCTCGCTTTGGAACATCTCTATCTCTCTATTAATCCAACAAGATCCCAAACCAATTGCATAAGCAGCATTCATCATATTACCCAAAACCAAACTACCATTCTGCAAAGCATTAGGTTCTTCACTTAATGGTGCACTAAATACCAAAACTATTGTAGGAGCATCATAATAAGGATTAGTATCTGTGCCCATTACTTTGGCATTCATACTTATTAATTGTTGCATTATCGCCTTGTTCTGAACAGCAACTATCCATACATCTTGCTTATTATGTCCTGTTGGAGCGTAAGTACCTGCTTCCAAAACTGTCTTTAACTCTTCGTCTGTTATTTGTTGTGGTTGGTACTTTCTTATGCTACGTCTGTTTTTTAGTGCTTGTATAACTTGATTTTCCATCGTATTGTCTATTATTTTTTTGTTTCTATTAAATAGCAAATGCTTATTATATAATTATTCTATCTCACTTGCCTTACTATATCAAAGTACAAAAAGCAATCTATTTATCTTTTGATAAAATAATTACCCTTTGTAAAGTCTCCACATTTGACTTGAATTACATAAAAACCATTTTCGTAACTTTGACAATCTATTGTCTCGTCAAAAGTTTGCTGTTTAGAGTATGTTTTGCTGAAAACCTCTTGTTTAGTCTTACGATTAACGATTTTTACTTCCATTTCGTTCTCCTTATTATCTTTGTTAAATAGTATAACACGCAAAGAATTGTTATCCTTATCAAACAAAGTTGTAAGTTTGTCTTGTGAATGCTTTACCTTATTAATATCACTGGTAGCAACAAAAGGATATTCCATCTTGCAACCAAAGTCTGGCTCGAAGGTCTCTAATACCTTTGTCATAGTCTCATCATAGATTAAGACGTATCCTTCTCCTTGTTCCTGGTTTGCCCACCATGATAATCCGTCACAACCATCATCTTCTATTCTTATTAGATAATTGCCGTCCTTTACTTCTACCTTCTGAACGTATTGCGTATTTGGAGACATTTGACTGCGTTCGTATAGTTTTTTCTCGTAAGATAACTCACCTTTTTTCTCACAAGACATCTTTTTCTCTCTGCAAGGTTCTCCCTTCTTATCACATTCTTTGTTTTTTTCTCTTGTTACTCCCTGTAAAACAGAATATTTGTCGTCTGCCATAGAGTTTGTTTTCATTACCAAATTAAATTTGTTTGGTAAATAGTGTGTTTCACTCTCTATGATGTTATTATCTCTTCCTGCTCCGTAAGTATCGCCGTCCATATCTTTGATATCAACGTGCTTATAATGCTTATCGCCTAAGAAGAATAACTCATTAGCAATTTGATAACCAGGTTCGCCCAATCCTTGTGCGTTATAGTATTCGAATAGCATCTTTATATTCAACTCATTATTCTCTACAAATGGAGTTAAATCGTAATAATGCTCTTCTACTTTCGTTCCAGGACACCAACCTGCACGTTTATAAATCCAAGTACCCCCTTGCGGTTGAATAGGATTGCAACCACAATCGTCTCTCCATACAGCATGGTTATCAACTACGTTTTCATTAGCCACATATACGAAACTCTTTTTTAGAAATTCGGCAGCAGCATTCAAAGTATCGCCACCATGTCCAGAGATTTGCAAACGAGACAAAACTTTTTTGGTTCCCTTTGGCAAAGTAACCTTTTTCTCTCCCAAATATTCGTCAATAGTGGTATCTTGTCTACCAAACGGATAATAAGAATAGTATATTTGTTCTACGTCTATAAATCTATTATCTTTTTTCTTATGTTCTTTATCTTGCGTAAAGATAAAATCGGTAGTAGCCAAGAAACCATCTTGATATCCTTCGTATTGCATAACAATTTCTACGGTATCAGTCAACAAAGGATAATACTCGGTAATATTCCAAGACCAAATATGATCCCATTTAGTAGTATTATCACCACGATTGTACCAACCACTATATGGAGTAATCATTCTACCCAATTGATAATCCGTTGTCTTGCCATCTTTATTAGAACGCAAAACCACATTAATAGAATAATCCCAATCCGAACAACCTCCGTCAGGACATTGCAAATGCAAATCCAATTGAATATTAGTTATATTCTTATCCTTAATAGGAAAACAAACCTTTTGTGGATATTCCGTACGAGTTTGTAAGTGTGTACGCTTATGAGGTGTAATAGTAAATTTCTCCTCTTGTGCCGAAACTCCCTGACAAACAAAACTATTTGCCATAAACACTAATGCTATGCCAATAAATGCAAAAATACTGTTCTTCATCTTTTATATCTTTTTATTTTATTATTTTCTCTTTGTCTTTTTGTCTAAAAACAGAATACTAAGATTCTATTTTCTTTCCCAAAACTCCCTTCTAACCTCTTTGTCTTATTACTTCGTAAAGCAAAACACCTGTTGCTACGCTTACATTCAAAGACTCTATCTCGCCTTTCATTGGTATCTTTACCAAGCCATCTGCCATCTTGAGTATTTGTTTATTTATTCCCTTATCCTCTGCACCAACTATAAGACATAATGGCTCTTTCATATCCACTTCTGTATATAAGGTATCAGTCTTTTCGGTTGCACAATAAAGTTTTATTCCACTTTGTTTCAAAAAGTTTAATGTCGTCTTACTATTAGTTGATTTGCAAATAGGCACTCTTAAGATTGCACCAGCAGAAGTCTTAACGCTATCCATATTGATTTGTGCCGAACCTTCATTAGGTACAATTATACAATCCACTGCCGTACATTCTGCCGTCCTTGCTATTGCCCCAACATTTCTAACGTCAGTCAAATGATCCAAAAATAGAATAAAAGGAGTGCTTTGTTTTTCTAATATTTGATTTATTGTTTGCTCCAAATCATAATATTTCACTAATGAACAATAAGCAACAACCCCTTGATGAGAACCACTCTTTACTATTGCGTTTAGTTTCTCGACTGGCACATATTGAATTTGTATATTCTGGTTAGAATCTCTTAATTCTTCTTTTAGTTGTTTGATATTCTCGCCTGTTAGATTCTTTTGCAACAATACTTTGTCTATCTGTGTGCCTTGTCTTAATGCCTCTTCCAAAGGTCTTATTCCGTAAATTATATTATTCATCTTGTTATTATTCTTTTAAAAAACAAACTTATCTATCTTATCTAATATCCTAAAAACGTTATCCACTGTTTTTTATTATTGTTATAACTTATTTACTAACAATAATTTTTTATTCTTCTACCCTAAAATCTTACCGTCGCTAATTATTAATTTCCTATCTGCAATATCAGAGAACTTCTCGCTATGAGTTACTATTACGAAAGTTTGATTATACTTCTCTCTTAAGAATGAAAAAAGAGAAAACAATTGCTGTGCATTCTTGGAATCCAAATTACCGCTCGGCTCATCTGCCAAAATAATCGAAGGCGAATTAATCAACGCTCTTGCTATTGCTACTCTCTGCTGCTCACCACCCGATAACTCACTCGGAAAACTATTCTCCTTACCTGTTAAGGACAAAGTATCGAACAATTCTTTGGCTTTGTCCTCTGCTTTTCGCTTATCATTATTATATAGTAAAGCAGGCATAAGAGTATTTTCTAAGGCAGTAAACTCACTAAGCAAATAATGAAACTGAAATACAAATCCTATCTCCTTATTACGAAACAAAGACAACTCGGCATCAGATAATTTAGTAACATCTTTACCTCCTATCAATATCTC
>CAVAII010000163.1:8465-12779 GCA_963588535.1 Erysipelotrichaceae bacterium
TCCGCTATCTGCCCTATCCAATGTACCTATTATGTTCAAAAGCGTAGTCTTGCCTGCTCCCGAAGCACCCATTATAGATACAATCTCACTGTTTTGTATCTCAAAACTAATGTTTTTTAGGACGTTTAACTCTCCGTAAGATTTTGATATGTTATTTATTTTTATCATCTGCTTATGTTTTTATTATTGAATATTATCTTTCCAAACGAAAATGAAATATTCCAAGGATTAGAATTAACGTTGTTTCGCTGTGTGTATGAAAATGATAAGATAACATTTCCAATAGGTGTGGTACTAACAAAATTCAACGCACCAACAAAATATACTTTATCGAACAAATCACCATAATAAGGCTGATGATAATTATTCGCCAATATCTCCTTAACCGGCACATAACCATATACTCCTAATCTTATCATTGTATTACCAAAGAAATATTTGCCTACTTTAAGTATCTGTTCGGTACCAATAGATAAGAATTGATTTGCTCTATATTCTGGGTAGAACTGCGTAAAAGTCTCCAAAGTCGGTGCAAACAATCCCGAGTTTAGCAAAGATGCTTTCTGGGTTAGGAATAAATCCTGAAAAGAATAGTGCAGTTGCGTTAGTATTCCCATAGAATAGATATTCGAAATATCATGATAATTCTTTGATTGAAAGTCTATTTGTAACCAACTATGATCTTTTCTAAGTTGGTCGATATCTTCGTCTATCAAGACCTCATCTGAGTACTTGTTTCCGTAAGTAAATTTCTCTGTTCCATTTATATATTGTAATCCCAAACTAACATACACTCCATTAGTGGCGAATATATCATCGTTTAATGTAGATAGTTTGAAGAAAGTCCCGACAACCAAGTGACGAAAATTAGTAACATCATTAGTATCTGTGCTAAGAATTACATCATCGTTGAAATACTCATCATTAACTCCTCCATAACCTACTTTTAAGACGAATTTACCTCTACGAGTTACGGGCAGACCAAAATAAACTTGTGCATTAGTCTCCTTCTTTACCAAATAATTAGTAGCAGAATATTCGAACAAACCACCACGAGTACGAAAATAATTCCACTTGTTATAATTTAACTCGGCTTCTATATAATACGGCAAAATCCTATTCGGAAAATCCATTCTATAATCCACATTCCAAGAAGTATAATATCTACCCAAATAATTATTGAATCGCATCTTGTAAGAATACCTATGAAACATATTATACTCTAAACCCCAAAACAAATTGCTTATAGGTTCGGTAGAAATTATTCCTCCTAATTTGGCTTGCAAAAGATTGTTTGTCTTTATATTTATATCCAATACATATTTTTTCAGTGAGTTATCATAATAGATGTTAGGCTCTATATTCTTAACATTATTCAACATAGCAATAGAGAGGTAGTTATATTTCAAATCTTCCAAATTTATACTATCCGCATTTAGATTCATCAAAAGAAGTTTTTCAATATGTTTCTCAACTGCACTACTAACCCCTCGCACCACTATATTCCCTATAACCAAAGGTTTCTTCTTGTCATTAAACTCTTGTCTTTTTGCTTGCCTATCTTCTGCGGAAATAGTATCTTGTATCAAAGATTTAATCCTCTTCATATTTGCCTCGGCACTATTATAACCTCTTTGAATACATTGTTCTTTTTGTGAGAAATCCATTATATCAACGAACTTCATATTCGGCTCTATTAGGATAGAAGCCTCTGTTGGCATCTCATATTTGGAATCTGTTGTTACCATATTCTCAATATACAAGATTATATCCTCATCATTTGGAGTACCAAAGTTGTCAACAACCTTCACTCCTATCATAACATCGGGGTGATAATACTCTTCCATCTCAAAAGAAGGGAAGTTATTGTACAACCCTCCGTCACTCATCAACTTACCATCTATCAAAAGCGGAGAAAAGAAGAAAGGAAAGGTCATAGAAGCACGAATACTTTTCGACAAACTACCTTTTCTTTGAATAGATTGCTGTTTGTTGCCAATATCCGATGCAACGCAAAAGAAAGGTATAAAAAGTTTGTCATAATCCCCTCTACATATCTCATCGGCAGAAGCAAAGAACTCCTCAAAAGCAAAATCCATCTGAATAGGATTTACCAAACTCATAGGTATATCTGCTTTAAAGTTCTTATTTATATCAAATCCCATCTTCAAAATCGTAGCATCGTCATTCGATAACTTATAATAGTATTGATATTTCTCATCTATGCTCCTTGCTAACCAATCATCGAACTCCTCTGAGAAGAATATATCCTCTATCTCTTGCGGTGTGTAACCTGAGGCATACAATCCTCCAACTATTGCCCCCATTGATGTACCACAAATATAGTCTATAGGTATGTTATATTCCTCCAAGGCTTTCAATATTCCGATATGAGCCAAACCTTTTGCTCCTCCACCACTAAGAACTAAACCAACCGTCTTTCGTTTTCCATTCTTAGTGCTTGCTTCTATAGTATCCTTGTTTGCAATTAGTTCGCTTATATCTTTTAACTCTATTTTCTTTTCCCTTGATTCCTTGTTAGTTAGTATTATCTGTGTATTCTTTGTTGTAGGTTTAATAGTCTGTTTCTTAGTCTGTTCATTTGTTTTCTTTGGGATTTCTTTTAGTACTTCTTTGTTTGTTATTCTGTTTTCATTTGCCGACATCTTCCCATAGGACTGTGCAAAAACGCAATCCACTATAAACAAGATAATCACAATAAATCCAACAAATCGTCTCATTAACCTTTTTGACTATATTCTTGTATCGGTAAATCCCTTTAATAACGGAGCAAAGTTACGAATATTTTTTGAGATTATAATTCTTTTTACTCTCAATTCCTCCGCTATTATAATAATGTATATGTTTTTTCTCTACGCCTAACTCTCTGATTAGAAAAAACCTTCCTCTCTATGCCTCATTCTATTAATATGTAATATTCTCTCTCCTATCGCAAATAAAAGCACCAAAATAAGAAAAATAGAACATTCTTAATAAGGCTATATTCTAATAGTATCACACCTCTCCAAAATAAAATCAAATATTATCAAAATAAAGTTAGATATTATTCTGATAAAGTCTAATATTATTTGGATAAAGTTAAATATTATTTGCGTCATTTTCTTATAAGCAAAAATTATTGTATCTTTGCAAAGTCTAAAACAGTATTAAACATATAAAAAACTAACTAAATAAAATGAAGAAAAAAGATCTGTACTTCGTACTCGGTATTATTGTATTTGTGGGATTATTCATTGTTGTAGAGCCTATTAAAGAATGGTTTTTGAGTTGGTCGGCTGCCAAAGATTATAGAAGTCTTATTATGGCGTTTTTGAAATTTGGTATCTTATCTACTATCGGTGAGTGCATAGGTTTAAGAATTACTTCGGGCGTATATAGTAGAAAAGGTTTCGGTATACTTCCGCGTTTTATAGTTTGGGGAGTCCTTGGTACATGTATATCTATTGCCATGATGATATTCTCTTCGGGAGTATTTACTTTCCTAAATGTTTGCGGATTACACGGATTAAATCCTCAGAATGTTACTGATTGTTTCGGTATTGATTTATTATACGCTTTTTGTGTATCATTCTTTATGAACACTTTCTTTGCTCCTGTCTTTATGACCGTTCATAAGATTACCGATACTCATATTAATCAAACTGGTGGCACACTAAAAGGCTTCTTCTCTCCAATACCTTTCGGCAATATTATCAAGAACTTAGATTGGGACACACAATGGAATTTCGTTTTCAAAAAAACTATTCCTTTCTTCTGGTATCCTGCTCACACTATAACATTTTTGTTGCCTTCTCAATATAGAGTATTGTTCGCAGCCTTCTTAGGAGTCGCTTTAGGTATAATATTGTCTCTTGCAAATCTTAAAAAGACAAACAAATAATTGAGAATAACTACCTTACAACTATTGTAAGGATTTGATAGTGGGAGAATAAGATTAGAAAAACTTTTTTTATCAACATAGCAATGGAATACAAAGCAATAAAAGGAACAAGAGATTTTCTGCCATTAGATATGCAAAAAAGAAATTACATATTTGGCACTATAATAGATGTTTATAAGCAACACGGTTTTCTACAAATAGAGACACCTGCCTTAGAAAGTCTATCCACTCTTATGGGTAAGTACGGAGAAGAAGGAGACAAACTACTTTTTAAGGTACTTAACTCAGGGAAGTTTATCGAAGAAGACAAATTACCTATCTTAGAGGAGAATATAAAAGAAAATCACATCAACAAAGCAACCTCTATGATTTGCGAAAAAGGACTTAGATACGACCTTACAGTACCTTTTGCC
>CAVAII010000163.1:12789-14913 GCA_963588535.1 Erysipelotrichaceae bacterium
CTTTTGCCCGCTTTGTAGTCAATCACCAGAACGAAATAGTATTCCCTTTCAAACGTTATCAAATCCAACCCGTTTGGCGTGCAGATAGACCACAGAAAGGACGTTATCGTGAGTTCTATCAATGCGATGCCGATATTATTGGATCTAATAGTCTGCTTAATGAAGTAGAATTGGTAGAGATTATAAAAGATGTCTTTGAACGTCTACACTTAAGCGTAACAATAAAAGTAAACAATAGAAAAATCTTATCTGCTATTGCCTTATTAATTGATAAAGAGGACAAAATAACTGATATAACCGTTGCAATAGACAAATTAGATAAGATAGGTTTAGAGGGTGTTGAAAAAGAATTATTATCAAAAGGACTAACAGAACAAGATATAGACAAAATACGTCCTATACTTTTGATAAAAGGTGATAACACAGAGAAAATCAAAATACTATCCGATATACTAAAAGATATTCCTATCGCCAAACAAGGATTAGACGAAATAGAATACATACTTAATAAGACCTCTTTATTAGGTATCTCTAATTTGGAATTTGATATTGCTTTGGCAAGAGGACTGAATTATTACACAGGTGCAATATTCGAAGTAAAAGCCAACGACCTCCAAATAGGAAGTATAACCGGTGGCGGTAGATACGATAACCTTACCGGAATATTTGGCTTAAAGAATATGTCGGGTGTTGGTATCTCCTTCGGAGCAGATAGAATCTACGACTGTTTGCAAGAAAAAGACTTGTTCCCAAAAGAACTAAACGTTGCTACCGATGTATTGTTTATTAATTTCGGTGAAAAAGAAGTAGAAAAGAGTCTTTTACTCTCCAAACAATTACGACAAAACGGCATTGTATGCGAAGTCTATCCCGATAGTTGCAAGATGCAAAAGCAAATGAAATATGCTAATAGTCGCAATATACCTTTTGTTTGTCTTTTGGGAGAGAATGAGTTAAGCAATCAAACAATAGTTATAAAAGATATGATGATCGGCACACAAGAAACTATTTCTCAGGAAGAATTGCTTAATTATTTTACTAAAAAACTAAATTAGACTATGTGGTTAAAAGAACATAAAAGTGCGGTATTACCTATTGCTATGTTGTTAGGTGTTATAGGCTTCAACTGGTTCTATACGCTTATGAACGTTGTTGTTTTTACTGTTAGTATTATGTTCTTTATCGCCTATTGTTCTTTGGATTTTAGACGTTTAAGAGTAACAAGAGTAAATATAATTATGCTTATACTTCACATTGTATTGATTCTTTCATCTTATTTACTCGCCAAATGGTTATTCTCCGATATTGTAGCCAAAGGTGTACTGCTCTGCGTCTTATGTCCAACGGCTGCATCCTCTTCGGCAATAGTTATAATCTTAGGTGGTAACAAAGAGATAAGCATAACTCATATTATATTAGATAGTTTCTTGGTTGCCTTACTCGCTCCTTTGATACTATCCTATATAGAACCACAAAATGATTTCTCTTATATCCTCTCCGTCTTGGATATACTCAAAAAGGTTGGACCATTGATACTTGTACCCTTCATTTGTGCAGTCTTGTGCAAACGTTTAAGACCTAAATTAGCATTAAAAATAGCCGAGTACAATTGGACTTCTTTGATCTTTTGGTCAATATCACTTATAGTTATCTTTGCAAGTACTACCCACACAATAGTATATGCTAAGAAAGAAGACGCACAAGATATTATACTTATGTTTCTTGTCTCCCTAATTGTATGTTTGCTACAATTTGCGATAGGTAAGATTATCGGCAAACGATTGCATCAAACTATTGCCTTTACACAAGGCGTCTCTCAAAAGAATACTTCTATTGGCGTATGGTTAGCACATACCTATCTTTCTAATCCATTAAGTATTATATTCTCTGCTGCCTATTCTCTTTGGCAGAACCTTATCAACACTTGGCAAGTATATTATTACGAAAAGAAACACCGCACCTCGAATAAATAACTCTTTTCTTCCTCAAAATAATTAATTGCTACACTTATTATTAAGATTATATTCAAAAACCTTGATACCTTTGTTGCCAGAAGGGAGGAGAATTTTGCCTCTCCCCTTCTCACCATTGCCACCTCCCAGCTTCTCGTTGCCACTTGCGAGA
>CAVAII010000164.1:0-7459 GCA_963588535.1 Erysipelotrichaceae bacterium
TAGTAAGATTATGAAAAAAATATCTATAGTTTTAATTGCGGCACTTTTAGTGACTAATGTTTTTGCTCAAAAGACAAAACTGGTCAATCCTTTCGTTGGTACTGATTCGCATGGGCATACTTATCCTGGTGTTGTTGCACCTTTTGGTATGGTTCAGTTATCTCCTGATACAAGGTTGTCAGGTTGGGACGGCTGTTCGGGATATCATTATACGGATAACAAAATATACGGATTTTCGCACACGCATCTTTCAGGTACGGGTGTAGAAGATTTATGCGATTTCTTATTTGTTCCGACTGTGCATTCACAAAATTATGAGGATTTGAGATTATCTTTTTCTCATTCCGATGAAGAGGCTTTTGCCGGTTATTATAAAGTAAAGGGATTTAATAAACAATCTATTACTGTGGAACTTGCGGCAGACGAAAGGCATGGTTATCACTTGTATACCTATCCTAAGAATGACACTATGGCAGTTGTGATAGACCTTAAGCATAGAGATTTTACTTTGGATTGGAATGTGGAGATTAAGGACAAAAGAACTGTTGTCGGTTATAGATCCTCTAAGTCTTGGAGCGATAATCAACAACTTTATTTTGCATCTTATTTCAATAAAGATATTGTTTCGCACTTCTTAGATAAGCAAACAGGCAGACTTTATTTGTATTTCGGTCAAACAAATAAGGTTGGACAGCAATTAGAGGTTAGAGTATCAATTTCTTCTGTTGATAAACAAGGAGCAATAAAGAACCTAAACGATCAATATGAGAATACATTCCAACAAGCAAAGAAACAATCTATCTCTTTGTGGGAAAAAGCGTTGAGTGTTATAGAAATAGAAGGCGGAACTTTGGAACAAAGACGTACTTTCTACACTTCGTTATATCATTGTATGATTTCGCCTAACCTATATTCTGACGTAGACGGCAGATATCGTTCAATGATTAATAACAATAAGGATAAGAATAACTTAATCGATGGAAATACTCCTTTGAAACCAATAAGTGTGGCAAAGGGTTACGATAGATATTCGATATTCTCTTTATGGGATACTTATCGTGCGTGGAATCCTTTGATGACTATTATTCGTCCGGATATGTGTTTGCAATTTGAGAAAACGTTCTTGGATTATTATCTCCAAACTAACGAATTACCGATGTGGGAATTGCATTCTTGGGAGACTTATTGTATGATTGGTATTCATGGTGTGAGTGTTCTTGCCGAGTGGATAAGAAAAGGCATTACGGTAGATAATGATTTGGCACTTAAAGCGATGATTAGTACGGCTAATATGAATAAGTTAGGTTTGAATTTCTTTAATCAAGACGGCTATATTTCCTCAGAGAAAGAGCATGAGAGTGTTAGTAAAAATGTGGAGATAGCATATAATATGTATTGCATTTCTCAAGTGGCAAAGGACTTGAATCAAATGGATACTTATAGACAATATATTCAAAAGGCTCAATATTATAAGAATCTTTTCAATCCAAAGAATACTTTTATTCAGCCTAAGGAGAATGGTCGCTTTATTCCTAATTTCGATCCTAAACAAGTGGATATCAATTACACAGAAGGTAATGGTTGGCACTATACTTTCTACGTTCCGCAGGATGTTAATACGCTTATTGAGATGATGGGTGGCGACAAAGCCTTTGAAAAGAAATTAGACGAGTGCTTTAATTCCAAAGAATCTACAACAGGCAGAAATCAAGCCGATGTAACGGGACTTATTGGGCAATATGCACACGGCAACGAGCCTTCTCAACACACCGCTTATTTGTATAACTATATCGGTAAGGCATATAAGACACAGAAACTTGTACGTCAGATTCTTACTACCTTATATTCTGATCGTCCTGACGGAGTCTGCGGTAATGATGATTGCGGACAGATGGCTGCTTGGTATGTCATGTCGGCTATGGGCTTATATGCAGTCTCACCTGTTAGTTGTCAGTACGTTATAGGCTCACCTTTGTTTGATAAAGTAACGATTAATTTGCCTAACAATAAGAAATTTGTTATCACCTCTAAACAAGGCGAGAATACCCCTTACGTTAAATCCTTAAAATTTAATAATCAGCCTTATACTAAGAGTTATATTTCTCATAATGATATAGTTAATGGTGGTAGTTTGGCTTTCGAGATGAGTAGTGAGCCTAATAAGGATTTTGCTTCCAAAAAACAGGATTGCCCTTACTCAAAAATTACTGATAACTTGATATCTATCGCTCCTTATTTGGAATATGATGGTACGGGAACGTTTAGTGAGAGTCTTAAAGTTAAGGTAAATTATTTGGATAAGAATCTTAAGCAGAAGGAACAAAAGAATCTTGTTGTTGATTCTACCTCTACGCTTACTTTTGTTAATAAGGACAAGGACACGGAGAGTAAACAAGTTAGTGTTTCCTTCTATAAGATACCTAAGGGTAGAACAATCAAGTTGTTAACCAAATATTCTTCGCAGTATACCGCAGGTGGCGACAATGCTTTGATAGATCAAAAAGAGGGAACAGATAATTGGCGTCTTGGTTGTTGGCAAGGTTATTCGGGAGAGGACGTTGAGGCGATTATTGACTTAGGACAAGAGATTGATATCAAATCTATTGGAGGTCATTTCATACAAGACCAAAGAGCGTGGATATTTATGCCAACTAAGGTGGAATACTATATATCTAATAATGGTAAAGACTTTACTTTGTTGCAAACTGTTGATAACCCTATCGATGAACACAAAGACGGCATCGTTACTCATTTGTTTTCAACTACTAAACCGACCAAAACAAGATATATAAAAATGAAGGCAATCAATAGAAAAACCAACCCTTCTTGGCATCTTTCACCAGGAGAAACATCTTGGTTGTTTATCGATGAGATAAAAATCAAGTAGATAACAGATTAGGAACATTTTTGTTATCAAAATAAGAATATTCCTACTGTTTTCATAAATAGATATAAGTAAGGAAGTCGCAATTTTTTTTACAATACAAATTTTTTTAAACATCGCTTCCTTACTTTTTTTATTTCGTAGTCTTTCCTTTGATACTGATTTATTGCTGTCGCAGATTATTCAAATAATATTATTATGTCATTTTGGCAGAGTGTGAGAATTGGCATATAATTAGAAGGGGGGAGTTTTGAAATGCAAAAATAGTTTGCAGACAAACAAAGAAAAGAACATAAAAATAGTAAAACTTTAAAAAAATATAAAGAGATGACAAAACTTAACATTAAACCATTAGCAGACAGAGTTATCGTAAAGCCTGCTGAAGCAGAGGAAAAAACATCAAGTGGTATCATTATCCCAGACACAGCTAAAGAAAAACCTATGGAAGGTGAAGTCGTAGCAGTAGGTCAAGGCAAAAAAGATGAGCCTATGACAGTTAAAGTCGGCGATAGAGTACTTTATGGTAAATACTCTGGAACAGAAGTTACTTATAACGATGAGAAGTTTTTGATTATGCGTGAGAGCGATATTTACGCAATAATTTAATTTTATTAAGGAGGAAAAAGAAATGGCAAAAGAAATAAAATTCAATACAGAAGCAAGAGAGCAATTAAGAGAAGGCGTTAACGCTTTGGCTAATGCAGTTAAGGTTACTTTGGGACCTAAAGGTAGAAACGTTATTATAGACAAGAAGTTTGGTGCTCCTCATATTACTAAGGACGGAGTATCTGTTGCAAAAGAGATTGACCTAGAGGACAGCGTACAAAATATGGGTGCTCAATTGGTTAAGGAAGTTGCTTCTAAGACTGGTGATCAAGCAGGTGACGGTACTACAACCGCTACAGTTTTGGCACAAGCTATCGTAAACACAGGTCTAAAAAACGTAGCCGCAGGTGCTAACCCTATGGATTTGAAACGTGGTATCGACAAGGCAGTACAAGCTGTTATTGCAGATATTAAGAAACGTTCAAGAAAGATTGGTAACGCAAAAGAAAAAATCGAACAAGTTGCTACAATATCTGCTAACAACGATTCTACAATAGGAAAGATGATAGCACAAGCAATGGAAGAGGTTAAGAAAGAAGGTGTTATCACAATAGAAGAAGCAAAAGGTTTGGAGACTACAGTAAAAGTTGTAGAAGGTATGCAGTTTGATAGAGGATATTTAAGCCCTTATTTCGTAACTGATACAGAGAAGATGGAGACTGTTTATGACAATCCATTTATCTTAATCTACGACAAGAAAATCTCTAATATGAAGGAGTTCTTGCCTGTTTTGGAGAAAGTTGTACAAACAGGTAGACCTTTGTTGATTATTGCTGAGGATATAGATGGTGAGGCTCTTGCAACATTGGTTGTTAATAGATTAAGGGGTTCTTTGAAGATAGTTGCAGTTAAAGCACCTGGTTTCGGCGATAGAAGAAAAGAAATGTTAGAGGATATAGCTATCTTGACAGGTGGTACAGTTATCTCTGAGGAAAAAGGTTATAAATTAGAGGATGCAACATTGGATATGTTGGGTACTTCTGTAAAGATAACAGTTGATAAAGACAACACAACAATAGTATCTGGTGCTGGCGACAAAGAGGCTATCAAGGCAAGAGTTAATCAAATCAAGGCACAAATCGAAAAGACTACTTCGGACTATGATAAAGAAAAATTGCAAGAAAGACTTGCTAAATTGGCAGGTGGTGTAGCAGTTATCTTTGTTGGTGCTGCTAGTGAGGTAGAAATGAAAGAGAAGAAAGATCGTTTTGATGATGCTTTGCACGCAACAAGAGCTGCTTTGGAAGAAGGTATAATCCCTGGTGGCGGTGTTGGTTATATCCGTGCAATCGAGGCTTTGAAGAACTTGAAAGGCGACAACGAGGACGAGAACACTGGTATCCAAATCATAAGAAGAGCATTGGAAGAGCCATTGCGTCAAATAGTTGAGAACGCAGGTTTAGAGGGTAGCGTAGTTGTTAACAAGGTTAAAGAGATGAAAGGTGACGAAGGCTTCAATGCACGTACCGAGAAATACGAAGACCTACACAAAGCTGGCGTTATAGATCCTGCCAAAGTAGCACGTGTTGCTCTTGAGAACGCTGCAAGTATTGCTTCTATGATACTAACAACGGAGTGTGTTTTGAGTGAAATCAAAGAACCTGCTCCTGCTGCTCCTGCAATGCCTAATGGTGGTATGGGCGGAATGTATTAATAGATTACGCAGAAAAGAACAAACAAAACGAAATTTATTAAGTTTTCATAATAAATTTGTGGTAAGTGTTTAATTATTTAGCCGTTGAGGACGTTGTCTTCAACGGTTTTTTCTGTTTTATCAAATATTGTTTGGATAATTACCATACTGACAAAATGGCAGATAGTAATTAGAAAAAATATTCGTATCTTTGCAATCGATATCTTTCAGTTGGAAGAGGCAGATTCAATAAATATTAAGAGAATGAAATTATCTATCGTAATAGTCAATTATAATGTAGAGCACTTTTTAGAGCATTGTCTTTTGAGTGTAAGAAAGGCTTTGAAGGGTATTGAAAGTGAGGTGTTTGTGGTTGATAATAATTCGGTAGATGGTTCTGTTAATATGCTGAAAAGAAAGTTTAGTGAGGTAAAACTAATAGAAAATAAAGAGAATGTTGGATTTGCCAAAGCAAACAATCAAGCCATTAGACAATCAACAGGAGAATATGTCCTATTATTAAACCCTGACACCGTAGTTGAGGAAGATACCTTTACGAAATGTTTGAATTTTATGGACAGTCATCAAGACGCTGGCGGTTTGGGCGTAAAGATGATAGACGGACAGGGTAAAATCTTGAAGGAGAGCAAAAGAGGATTTCCTACTCCTTGGGTTTGTTTCTGTAAGATGTCGGGTTTGAGCAAGATTTTTCCAAAAAGTAAGCGTTATTGCGGTTATTATATGGGTAATCTGCCATACGATCAGACTAATGAGGTAGATATTTTGGCTGGTGCCTTTATGTTGTTGCGTAAGAAGGCATTAGACAAGATTGGATTGTTAGATGAGACTTTTTTTATGTATGGCGAGGATATCGATTTGTCTTATCGTATAACGCAAGCGGGATATAAAAACTATTATTTCTCAGATACTTCCATTATTCACTACAAAGGCGAGAGTACTAAAAAGGGTTCTATGAATTATGTCTATACTTTCTACAACGCTATGGACATTTTCGCCAAAAAACATCTATCAACAAAGCAGACAAAACTATTTTCGTTGATAATTAAATTAGCAATATGGGGCAGAGCAACGTTAGCATTTTTCTCCCGTATTTTCAAAAAAATAGCATTGCCTTTGTTGGATTTCTTACTTGTCTATGTGGGATTTTATTTTTTGGAAAAATTTTGGGCAACATACTATTGGGGCACACCAGACTATTATCCAGACCATTACATCTTGGTAGCAATACCGATTTATATAATAATATTGCTGTTTTGTGTGTATCTGTTCGGAGGATATAACAAGTTTAGACCAAATAAATTGATAACAGGAGTTTTCTTTGGTATGATATCTATTTTGGTTGTCTATTCCTTGATGCCAGCGGCCTTAAGATACTCTCGAGCAATGGTTATAATGGGTTCACTATTAACCTTTTTTATCCTTTTAATCGAAAGATATATAATACATTACATAAAAACAGGACATTGGACGACAAACGATAATTCTTCTTCGTACATAATAGTAGGAGATAAGCAAGAAACACAGCGAGTAACCTCTTTGTTGCGTTCAACTGACTTAAAACCAGAGTTTATTGGACTTGTTAGCGTAGAAAATGACGAAGATAAGGAGTATTTTGTTGGCAATGTCTCGCAAATAGAGGAGATTATTAGAATATATCATGTAAATGAGGTGATATTTTGTAGTAAATCCCTATCGCAGAGTAAGATAATTGCCATAATGGCAGATCTTTCTGAGGCAAATGTACGTTTTACGATAGCACCTGAGGTATCGGATTTCATTATTGGTAGCAACACCATAAATACTCCAACGGATATCTATGTAATGAGCGTAAATAACGTAGCCTCAATAGATAACAAACGCAAAAAGAGACTATTTGACTTGGCATTTGCGTTACTTATTTTGTTGTTCTTTCCTTTTGTGGTGATTTTCTGCAAAAAACATTTCGTAGCACTCGTAGATGATATACTTATAATACTGAATAAGAGGACTTTTGTGGGTTATAATGTGAAGGATACCAAACTTATGGAACTGCCTAAACTAAAAAAATCTATTTTTTCTTCAATGGAGAATATCAATAGCAAAGATTTGGACGTTCCGACTATTCATCGTTTGAATCTAATGTATGCTAACAACTGGAATATCAAGACGGATTGGGATATTTTGGTAAAAAATTTATACCATTTATAGACTTCCTTTTCTTTCTACACGACCCCTCAAAATAATTACTGAAAAGAATTTACTGATTACTGAAAAGAATTAATTCTTTACTGATAATAATTTGATAAGTACTGATAATATTTTGATAAGTACTGATG
>CAVAII010000165.1:0-1449 GCA_963588535.1 Erysipelotrichaceae bacterium
TTATTACTCTTAACCTATTTGTTAAGCCTAATTTCTCTGATACTATAAACAAAGTAATCTATGCGGGAGATAGTTTTGCTTTCAATGGTACTGACCTTACTACAGAAGGCACATACGTTGCTAATCTGCAAACAATAAGTGGTTGCGATAGCACAGTAACCCTAAACCTTCTAACTATACCAAGAGATACTGTTACCTTAATCCAAATAGACACCGTTAGAGACACCTTATTTGAGAATAACAAACTTTATTATACAGTTAAATATCATTCACTTACATCCAGTTATACTGCCGAAGTAACCTACAAGTCTAAGGGCGAAAATTATATTAGTGGAGATGTAGTAATACCTTCTGAGGTTAATATCGGTGGCGTTAATTATACAGTTACCTCAATTGGCAAAGATGCTTTTTTGAATTGTAGCGGACTAACAAGCGTTGTATTACCTTCTTCGATTACTAGTATTGGTAATAATGCTTTCAAAAATTGCACGAATCTAACAAGCATTAATATACCTTCTTCGGTTGATTATATTGGTCAAAGTGCTTTTTATAATTGTAAAAGTCTAACAAATATAAATATACCTCCTTTGGTTAATATAATTACTACTTCTGCTTTCAATGGTAGTGGTCTAACAAGTATAGATATACCTTCTACAGTTACTATAATCAGTGATGGGGCTTTTGAGGGTACTAATTTAACCACTGTTACTATACCATCTTCGGTTAACTCAATTGGTTACAGTGTATTTAGTAATTGTAAGTATTTAACAAGTGTTGAGATATCTTCTCCGAATATTTTTGATATTAACGAGCAAGTTTTTGCTTTCTGTGATAATTTAACTAATATCTCTGTCGCAACTGGAAACGTGTACGATTCAAGAGATAATTGCAATGCTGTTATTATTGATTCTATTAGTACCTTATTAGCAGGCTGTAAGAATACTACAATACCTTCCACAGTTACTACTATTAATAAGTTTGCTTTTCTTGGTTGCTCGGGCTTAAGAAGTATTACAATACCTGCTTCGGTTACTACTATCAAAAACTGGGCTTTTGAGGCATGTGATAATTTAGATACTATGATATGCGAAGGCGTTACCCCTCCTACCATAACTAATAACTCTACCCTTGTAGGTAGTGTCTTATTTGTACCTTGCGAGGCTATCGAGGCTTATAAGAATGATACTTATTTCTCTTCTCATTTTGGTAGCAATATCTTTTCTTTGGATACCATAACAAAAACTATTGACGGCACTATTTGTGAGAATGAGACCTACGACTTTAATGGCAAGACGCTATCTACTTCTGGTACTTATTACTTTACAGAAAAGAATACTAAGGGTTGTGATAGTACTACAATACTTAACTTAGTAGTTAATCCAACTTACGATAATACTATCAATCAATCTATTTTCGTTGGCGATACATTCTATTATAATAACAACGCTC
>CAVAII010000165.1:1619-5839 GCA_963588535.1 Erysipelotrichaceae bacterium
CCTACTACTGCCGAAGTAACTTATAAATCTAATGGTGAAAACTATATTAGCGGAGACGTAGTAATACCTTCCGAGGTTGTTATTAAGGGTAATACTTATACGGTTACTGAGATTGGTAGTAAGGCATTTATGAATTGCTCTGGTATAACAAGCGTTGAGATACCTTCTACTATTACTGAGATTGGTTATATGGCTTTTGCTAATTGTAGCAGTCTAACAGACATTATAATACCTTCTTCTGTTACTACAATTAGTGAATATGCTTTTAGGAATTGTAGCAGTTTAACAAGTGTAACAATACCTTCTTCGGTTACCTCTCTTGGTACTAATCCTTTTATGAGTTGTAAGAGTATAACCGATATCACAGTAGAGACTGGCAACACTGTTTATGATTCAAGAGACAATTGCAACGCTATTATAGAAAAGTCTACTAATACCCTAATCTCTGGCTGTATGAATACCATAATACCTTCTACGGTTACCAAGATTGGCGAGAATGCTTTTTATGGTAATACAAACTTAGGCAAAAGCATTACAATACCTTCTTCTGTTACCGAGATTGAAGAGAAGGCTTTTATGGGTTGTAATAATTTAGATACTATGATATGCGAAGGCACAACTGTTCCAACTGTAACTAACATATTTTCATTAAAAGGTAAAGTCTTGTTAGTACCTTGCAGTGCTATTGATGCGTATAAGAATGATACTTATTTCTCTCAAATGTTTGGTAATAATATATTCTCTATCGATACCTTATCTATAACTCTTAACGATACTATCTGCAAAAACGAGACCTACACATTCGATAATAAGACATTATCCTTTGCAGGTACATATATTTCTAACGATGTTAATACTAATGGTTGCTATACTACTACAACACTTAACTTAGTAGTTAATCCAACTTACGAGAATACCATTAACCAATCTATTTTCGTTGGCGATACATTCTATTATAATAATAACGCTCTTACTACTACTGGTACTTATTCTTATCCTTACACCACCGTTAATGGTTGCGATAGTTTGGTAATAGTTAACTTAAATACCTTTGATAGAGACACTATTACCAAGATTCAAATCGACACCGTAAGAGATACTTTGATTAATGACCTTCATGACACTACTATCGTAATAGATACCTTTATCACTATCGATACTATCAACACAAGAGATACTCTAACCCTAACTAACTTCATTCACGACACAACTATCGTAGTAGATACCTTTATTATCAACACTTACGACACAACAACATTGATTGATACCTTTATCGTTGATAACTACGACACCATTATCATTCACGATACTATCATTAAGACTATTATCGACACCATAACCAACACCGTTATCGATACCATAACCGAAGTTGTCCACGATACTATTACACCTTGTGCAAAGGTTTATACATATATCTTTGCTACCCTTGTTCGTGGAGAGACTTACACCGATTTTGGTTTCAACCTTAGTGAGGAGGGTACTTATATAGATACTCTTACTACTGCGGAGGGTTGCGATAGTATAATAGTTTTGAGTCTGTCTCTTGCAGAGGTAATAGACAACGACCAACCTGCACAAATCAAACTCTTCCCTAATCCTACTTCGGATAAGGTTTATTTGGATTTGGTTAATCTTCCTAATGCCGATATAACTATTACTAATATCAAAGGCGAGGTAGCAAAACGTTATGGTGTTCCACAAGACACTAACGAAGTAGTTTTGGATATAAGCGATTTACCAACAGGTGTTTATTCCATAGTTGTTGGCAACGACAAGACAAAACTATCAAAGAAGATAATAAAGAAATAAAATGACGTTCGTTTTCGAACCTTTCCCAAGACCATACCTTTGTGTATGGTCTTTTTTTGCTTTATTATTTTTTTCGAAATTAATTTCTTTGTATTCAATTTTTTTTATAATTTTGCACTTAGTAGTATTAACCTATAATTTTTTGAACACAATGAAAACTAACACTTTTTTTACAGTTATTCTTTTCTTAGTATTCTCTTTTTGTGGAGAGAGTGTAAAGGCATACGATTTCTCATACACTTATCAAGGCAAAAAATTGTATTACAAAATTATCGCTTCAGATTCTGTTAAGACAGTAGAAGTATCGCATTATACATTACTGGCTGATCATGATAACAACAATAATTATGTAAGTGGAGATGTAATAATACCTTCCGAAGTTATTTTCAATGATACAACCTACACCGTTATCGCTATAGGTCATCATGCTTTTTGGAATTGTGCCGATCTAACAAGCGTAGAGATACCTTCCACCATTACTCGTATTAGTTCGTACGCTTTTTGTGATTGTACTAACCTAACGACTATTGATTTGCCAACTTCCATTACCGAACTTCGATTTAGTGTTTTTTGGGGCAGTGGTTTAGTAAGTATCTCTTTACCTTCTTCTTTGACCACTACAGGTAACCATACATTTGGTGATTGTAAAAATTTGGCGGAAGTAGAAATACCTTCGTCCATTACTACAATTGATACTTCATGCTTTTATGGTTGTACAAGTCTAACAAGTATAGTTATACCTTCTTCTGTTACTACTATTAAGCAAAGTGCTTTCTTGGGTACTGCCTTAAAGAGTATAGATATACCTTCTTCTGTTACTACTATTGAAAGTGGTGCTTTTCAAAATTGTAAGAGTCTAACTAGTATAAATATGACTTCTTCTGTTACCTCTATTGAATGGTGTGCTTTTTCTCTATGCGATAATTTAGAGATAATAAATTTACCTTCCTCTCTTACTTCTATTAGTAATAGTCTTTTTTGGGGATGTACTAATCTAAAAAAAATAGATATACCTGCCTCAGTTACTCTTATTGACCAAATGGCTTTTTATCAATGTAGCAGTTTGGATACTATGATATGCAGAGGTACAACACCCCCGACTGTAGTGGATATATCTGGCACCACCTTAGCAGGCAATGTCCTTTTGGTACCTTGCAAGGCTATCAATAGTTATAAAGACTCTACTTGGTTTTATAATAATTTTCTTGACAATATCCATTCTTTCGATACCATAGTAAAGGTTATAAACGCAGCCGTATTTAAGGACGAAACATATTCTTACGATGGAATAATACTCTCTAATATCGGCACATATATCTATAATTTCCTTACTGCAAATGGGTGCGACAGTACGGTAATACTCAATCTTAATTCCATTGCTGCAATTACTAACGAGGTAACTCAAACCACTACCCACCTTACTGCCAAATTTGCCACTAATAGTTCTATCGCCAAACGAGGAGTAATGATTAATAACGCCGTTGCTGCCACAACCTTCAATAACAACTTAGTAACCACCATAACCGACCTAATACCTAACACCACTTATTCTTGCAAACCTTTTGTGGTGCTAACGAATAACGATACTTTGTTCGGTAACGACCAGCCTTTTACTACTTTGGAGGTAAGTTTCTCGGGATATGCTACCGATATTACTACTTCCTCTGCTGAACTTGTTGCTACTTTTGTTGCAGACGAATGGATAACCGAACGAGGTATAACATTTGATAAACAGGTTCTTGTACAGACTGATAAAGACACTTTGGTAACCATAGTAAATGACCTAATGCCTAACACAACTCACGCTTTTCAGCCCTTTGTTGTAGCGGGTGGCGATACCATTTGGGGAATAGAGATTTTGTTTACAACTCTTGTGGATTCATCTTCTATAAAAGACATTGTATCAACTACTAACAACACTCCAACTATTAACCTCTACCCTAACCCTGCCGTAGACAGAGTCTATATTTCATCTAATAACATAGATTTATCTAAGGCTTATATCTACATTTATGATATTCAGGGAAAAATGGTTAAATCCCTTCCTGTAACTACCAACACGAATTCTCTTAGTTTAGATATTTCTTCTTTATCCTTAGGCACTTACACGATAATCTTAACCACCCCTCAAACGCAATTAACTCAAAAACTAATTAAGCAATAACCTTCTTGAAATATTATCAGTAATCGTTCTAATAATATCAGTAATTATTCTAATAATATCAGTAATCGTTGAAATATTATCAGTAAAGAATAAATTCTTTTCAGTAATTATTTGGATAATATCAGTACTTATTTGGATAGTGTCGGAAGTTATCTGAATATTATCAGTACTTATCCAAATATTATCGCAAGTTATTCAGATAATCACTTACTTTATCCAAATAATCACTTACTTTATTTTGATAATC
>CAVAII010000165.1:5849-12597 GCA_963588535.1 Erysipelotrichaceae bacterium
ATTTCGACCATTTATCCGAATGAAACGACCATTTATTCGAATGAAACGACCATTCATTAGAATAAAACGACCATTTATCCAAATAATCTGCCAGAATATTTTTATAAAGTGGCACTTTATCCGAATAAAGTGGCAGAATATTTCGATAATCTGGCAGAATATTTTGAGGAACTAACAAAAAAAACTCCCCAACCGCAATCGGGGAGAAAGATGTTTGATAGAAATTATTTTTTAATCTATTTTTTGCCTTTTAAAATTGATTTATAACGCTTTTCATCTTTCAATAACTTGACTGCTTCTGTTACTGTCTCGTCATTTTGCTGAACAGACTTGTAATAGTATTTGATACCATAAAGAAATCTTGCAACCATACCTTTAAGGTTCGCCTCTATATATTTGTTAGACGACTCAATATATTGCTTTTGTTTGACATCCTCTTGTTCTGCTTTCGTAAGAATCTCTTTAATCATCTTATCGTCTGAGGTTAAATACTTTGCATAGTCTTGATATGAGGTATAAGAATTGACTTTTGTAGAATCCTTATGCACTTCGTTCAAATAATCCATCACAATCTTATTAACCCATTCTGTTTTTATAACCTCAGGGCGAACTCCTTTGCTTTGAGCAAATTGAGTAAAGTCTTTCATTAAACCAAATGACTCCCACGCCTTATCAAAGTCCTCATAATTAGGATATTTCTTCAATAACTCTTCCCTATTCTTCTCAACGTACGACAAAGCAAACTCATTGAACAAATTCTTGCTACGAAGATTAATAAAATAATCGCTCGCACGAGAAGTATCCATAGCCACAAAGATATCAGGCATAATACCACCGCCACCATATACAACTCTATGATTATTAGTGTAGAACTTCAGGCTATCAGGGAACGAAATACTATCTTTATTAACCATTTCGCCGTGTTTATAACGATTTTGATAGTCTTTGTAATATTCCTCAACTCCGTCATTATAAGGTTTTTGAATACAACGACCCGAAGGAATATAATATCTTGCAGTTGTAAGTCTAACTTGTGAGCCATCAACCATATTAAATGGTCTTTGCACCAAGCCTTTACCAAAGGTACGTCTACCTATTATTACTCCTCTATCCCAATCTTGCACAGCACCCGAGGTAATCTCGGAAGCGGAAGCCGTATATTCGTCTGTTAGGACAACCAAATCACCACTTTCCCATACACCTTTCCTTTTGGCTTTCAGTTCCTGACGAGGTACCTTTGTGCCTTCGGTATATACTATTAGTTTATCATCGCTAATAAACTCATCTACTATCTTTTGTGCAGCGTCAAGATAACCTCCGCCATTGGAACGTAAATCGAAAATAAGTTTCTTCATTCCCTGACTTTTAAGGTCTGCAACTGCTTTTTTGAACTCTTCGTCCGAAGTCTGTGCATAACGTCTTAGGGAAATATAACCTATCTCCTTGTCTATCATAAACCAAGTGTCGATACTATTCAAAGGAATCTTGTCCCTAATTATATCAAAAACTATCTCACCTCGACCACCTCTTAGAACAGTTATCCTAACCTTTGTGTCCTTCTTACCTCTTAGGTGTTTCAAAACCCAATCCTGATTAATGCTATCACCCGTTGCGGCGGTGTCATCTACTTTTATGATTTTATCTCCTGGCAAGATACCAACCTTCTCGCTCGGTCCGTCTGCAACAACATCTACTACGTGAATGGTATCGTCTGATAATTGGTAAGTTATACCGATGCCGATAATATTACCTTGCAATGGTTCGTTGGCTGCTTGAACGTCCTTAACGGCTATATATGCCGAGTGAGGATCCAGTTCTTTTAGCATACTAACCATACCTTTTTCGGTAATCTTTGGCAAATCTGCGGTGTCAACATAAAAATTGTTTATCATCCACATTAGTTGTACCATCTTCTTAGTAGTCTTTTCCTCAGTGTTTTGTGCAAAAGACGCTACACTTACTATCAAGACGGCGATTATAGTTAATATCTTTTTCATAGTTTTTGATAATCTATTTTTTTATTCTTTGTTTTCAAAAAAAAATTCCTTAACTTAGTCTATTAGTTTGTCTTATGGAAATACAAATATCTCTTAATAGAACGTTTAGGAGTCTTTTCAAATTCTTCTGCTTGGTTAAAAATCTGAGCAATCTGCTCGTAAGACGGCAATTCTGCGTTAGTATCCTTACGTATCTGCTCCAAAATCTCAGGATATCTATCTCTCTCTATTTTATCTCTATCCAATTTGTCGAAATCTAAGTTAACAAGTGCCGTTATTTTGCCCTCTTTCTCAATAACTAATGACTCATTAACATATTCCATAGAGTTAAGTTTGTCTTCTAACTCCTCAGGGTAAATATTCTGCCCATTAGACGATAGAATCATATTCTTTTTTCTACCTTTTATAAATAGGTATCCGTCTTTGTCGATTATACCCAAATCACCTGTGTGAAGCCAACCATCTACTATTGTTCGCTTGGTTTCTTCTTCGTTCTTGTAGTAACCGATCATAACATTCTCACCACGAGTCAATATCTCGCCAGGTATTCTTTCGGGATCAGGCGAATCAACCTTCAATTCCATCTCATCAACTACCTTACCGCAAGAACCAACTTTGGTATCCTTCCAATCTACATAGCAAATAATAGGAGCACATTCGGTCATACCATAACCGATAGTATAACGAAATCCTATTTTCTTTAGAAAGCCCTCAACTTCTTGGTTCATAGCCGCTCCACCAATGATAACCTCATAAAAATTCTCGCCAAAAGCAGTGTGTAATTCCTTTTGGAAACGAGACAATATCTTCTTATCAATAGAAGGCAAACGAAGAAGAGCCTTAGTTCGTCTTTTATCCAAAATAGGCTTCAAACGAGTCTTATAAATCTTTTCTATAATTAACGGAACGGAGATAATAATATCTGGTTTAATCTCTCCAAGTGCCTGAGCCACAATCTTAGGCGAAGGAATACGAGAAAGAAAATGAATATGTGTACCTCTACGAAATTCGGTTATCAACTCAAATGCCATACCATACATGTGAGCCATAGGCAACATACAAATAGAATTAGAATTTTCGTCCAAATTCGTAATAACTCTATCGGCAAATTGCTGATTGCTTACCATTGCTCTATAAGATATCATAACGCCTTTGGAGGCTGACATAGTACCTGAGGTATAATTGATTAGAGCCAAATCATCTAAGTTCTCACGTCTGTATTTTACGTTCTTAGCCGAAAAACCGTTAGGATATTTTTTCTTAAATAACTTGCTAAGTTTATCAAAGGCTTGTTGATATTTCTCATCTCTGCAAAAGACTAATTGAAATCCCTGCATAATTATCACAGCATTAACAGAGTTAAGATTTTCTACGTCAACACCTTCCCAAACAACGTCACCGAGCATTAGTAATTTGCAATCCGAATGATTAACTAAGTGTTCTACTTGTTGTGGTTTGAACTCGTGCAACAAAGGTACAGCAACGGCTCCGTAGGTTAGGATAGCAAAATACGAAATAGCCCACGCAGCACAATTTCTACCGCACAAAGCCACATGGTCTCCCTCTTTGATACCACATTGTTCGAAAAGAATATGTAATCTTGCTATTCTCTCACCGACTCCAGAGAAAGTAATTGGACCAGATTTATAATCGCTTAGGGCAGGTCTTCCCCAATGTTTAATAATACTCTGTTCTATATCTGCAATAAAACTTTTGTTTTCCATTCTTATATATTTGACCGCACTATTTGTACGTTTTATAAACTAAAAGGAATGCAAAATTACAACTTTTTTAGCAATTATGCCACTATTCAGTTAATAAAAATGGATTTTTCATATAGTTTTTCTTCTAATAAGAGATTTTACTTTTGATAAAGTTTGATTTTATCTGGATAATATTTAACTTTATTAGAATGAAATTAGATTTTATTTTCCTAAGATTAGATTTTATTTTGCCGATAAAAAAGAAAGCCACAAAAAAGAATTATTGCAAAATATAAATTCTAACTTCTATTTTTTTATTATCTTTGCAAATTAAATTAGGAAAAGAGAATAAAACGCAAAAATCAATAAAGACCATGATAAATATTGATAAATACGCAGAAATCAAACAAGATATCTCTTTGTTAATAATCTGCAACACAAAGAATTTGGAAGTTTCATTAAGAAACAACTTTAACAGCGATGAGTCTTCTTATATCCTATCCAATTATGAACAAAATAAGAAGAAGTTTTTTGCTTTTAATCATTTGAATCGTTTTGTTTTAGTCTCGATTGTAGAAGAAAAGGACGATTCTAACGCAACTATGGAAATGTATCGTAGAGTGGGCGGTAAAGTATTGAGAGAGTGCGACAAAAACTTTATCAAAGACCTTCAACTCTACACATTAGCCAACAAAGATAACGTACTTGCTTTCGTTGAGGGTATGTTAGAGAGTTCGTATATCTTTGATAAATACAAGACAGACCCAACACGTCTAATACATCCGTTTGATAATCTACATATTATTGGAACAGAGGTAGATGAAAAGGATATTACACAGAAAAGAATCATATTCTCGGCTTGTGAAAAGGCAAAAGATTTGGTTAATGAGCCTGTCGAGATAATTAATGCAACTAACCTATCAAAGTACTTTACTGAACTTTCCGAACAGGCTGGTATTGAGATAGATGTTTGGAACAAAGCCAAGATAGAAAAGGAGAAAATGGGTGGTATCTTAGCCGTTAATCGTGGTAGTGTGGACGAACCTACTTTCACAATTATGACTTATAAACCACAAAACGCTACTAATCAACAGCCTATCGTATTAGTTGGCAAGGGAATAACGTATGACACGGGCGGATTGAACATAAAGCCTGGCGATTATATGAATGATATGAAGAGCGATATGGCAGGTGCTGCTACTATGGCTTGTGCTATCTATTCTATTGCTATGCAGAAACTTCCGTTGTATGTTATCGGTCTGTTTCCTGCAACTGATAACCGTCCAAACAACAACGCATATTGCAGCGGTGATATAATAAATATGTATGATGGCACTAACGTGGAGGTAGTTAATACAGACGCCGAAGGAAGAATGATATTAGCAGACGCTTTGGCGTACGCAAAACAACTAAATCCTATGTTAGTTGTTGATATGGCGACACTTACTGGTGCAGCTTCAAGAGCTATCGGTCCTTTTGGTATTGCTGCCATAGAGAAAGATGCAAAGGCTTATATGCAAACACTAAAAGAGGTGGGAGAATCTGTTTATGAGCGTATTGCAGAGTTTCCTTTCTGGAGTGAATACGATGATTTGATAGTTTCTGATATAGCTGATATCAAGAACTCGGGCGAAAATTACGCAGGTATGATAACGGCTGGCAAATTCTTAGCCTATTTCACTGCTTATCCTTATATTCATTTGGATATAGCTGGCGTTGCAATGATAGAAAAGCAAACAGATTATAGAGACAAAGGTGCTTCTGCATACGGTTTAAGACTAATAGACGCATTTTTGAAACAATTTTGCAAATAACTTTTAAACAATTTGAATTTCAATGGAAAATAACAAAAATATTCCTGTTAAGATAGGTATCTCACAGGGTGATATCAATGGTATTGGTTACGAGGTTATGCTCAAATGTTTTTCTGACAAAAGACTTATGGATCTTTGTACTCCAATATTATATGGTTCGAGCAAGATATTATCTTATCACAAGAAATTAATAGGTGCTAATGACTTTACTTTTGTTAATATTCGTTCGGCAGAACAAGCAGAGAAAAACAAGTTTAACGTCTTGAATATCATACAAGACGAAGTAAAGATAGATATAGGTCAACCTACGGAGATTGGAGGACGTTTGGCAGCATTTTCTTTGGACAAGACTTGCGAGGATGTAATGAACGGCAAGGTAGAAGCCATTGTTACTAACCCTATTAACAAGAAAGCCATTCAAAGTAATACCTTCAACTTTCCTGGACACACCGAATACCTAACCAAAAAGTTTGGTGCCAAAGACTCTTTGATGATTATGACTTGTCGTAATATCCATATCGGAATTATGACTAACCATTTGTCTTTAAGGGAAGTGCCTAACGTAATATCACAAGATTTGATCTTGCGTAAGCTTCGTGTTATGGACTATTCTTTGAAAAGGGATTTCGGTATAAGAATGCCAAAGATAGCAGTACTTGCCCTTAATCCGCATGCAGGAGATAGAGGACTTATTGGTTCTGAGGACGATGAGATTGTTGCACCTGCTATCAAACAAGCCTTTGACGAGGGAATTTTGGCTTTTGGTCCTTATCCTTCTGATGGTTTCTTTGGCAATGGTTCAATGAATGATTTTGACGGTGTTATGGCTCTTTACCACGATCAAGGTTTGATTCCATTCAAGTTAATGTCCTTTACCGAGGGAGTTAATTTCACGGCAGGTTTGCCATACGTTAGAACCTCTCCTGCACATGGTACGGCGTACGAAATTGCAGGCAAGAACAAAGCCTCGGCACAAAGTTATCGCAATGCTGTTTATTTGGCAGTGGATATTATTCGCAATAGAAAAGAGTACGATCTTTTGAAAGCCAATCCATTAAGAAAAGCCAAAAGAGAACACATTGTTGACGAATACGCAAAAGAAGATACAACCAACCACGAGGAAATGGATGTTATCTAACTGAATAATCTCAATAGATAATTAATTTGCCTACATGATTCTAAGAGAAAACAAAAGAATTAATAGACTAAATTAGTTATCTATTGATTTTGATAA
>CAVAII010000165.1:12607-54171 GCA_963588535.1 Erysipelotrichaceae bacterium
TTTTGATAATATTTAGATAATCAACTATTAATACAATTTACCTAAAGTTTTAGTTTATCCTAAAAAAGCTATTAATTATAGTTTTCAAAATAGAAACAAATCTAAAACCAAAGAAAGCATGAATAACGATCAATCACCTATAAATTCTAATTCTGATATAGAAAAGAGAATCAAAGACTTAAGAGATAGATTAGATAAATATAATTATCAATATTATGTCCTTGATCAGCCAAGTATAAGCGATATTGAGTTTGATAACTTAATGAAGGAATTAGAAAATTTGGAGAAGTCTTATCCTCAATTCTATGATCCTTCATCTCCTACACAAAGAGTTGGAGGCGAGATAAATAAGGACTTCAAACAGGTTTCTCATCGCTATCCTATGTTGTCTTTGGCTAATACTTATTCTAAGGAAGAGATAATTGAGTTTGTCAATAGAGCCTCTCAGGCACTCTCTCGCACTGATTTAGAGTGGGTTTGCGAACTTAAATACGATGGTTTAGCCATTAGTCTACTTTATGAGAATGGTAAACTATTGCGTGCTACCACTCGTGGCAATGGTGTTATGGGAGATGATGTTACCGCTAATATTAAGACTATCAAATCCATACCTCTACGCTTGCAAGGCGAAGATTATCCAAAGGATTTCGAAATTAGAGGCGAGGTAGTCTTTCCTCACAAAGCCTTTGAGGAGTTTAACAAGAAGAGAATCGAAGATGGTGAGGAACCATTTGCTAATGAGCGTAATGCAGCCTCAGGTAGTCTAAAAATGCAGGATCCTAAATTGGTTGCTCAACGCAAACTCGACTGCTATCTCTATTATCTTATTGGTGACAACATAGAACAAAATACCCATGTGGAAAGATTGGAAAACGCCAAAAGGTGGGGATTCAAAATAGAGCCATATTACGCTATTGCAAAGAATATCAACGACATTATGGCGTTTATTTCTTATTGGGAGACTGAGCGTTTTAATCTTCCTTTCGCAACTGACGGCATTGTTATCAAACTAAACAATATTGATTATTGGCAAGAATTGGGTGCTACGGCAAAAAGTCCTCGTTGGGCAACTGCTTTTAAGTTCAAAGCCGAACAAGCCGAAAGCAAACTCTTAAGCATTGAGTATCAAGTCGGCAGAACTGGTATTGTTACCCCAGTTGCTAACTTCTCCCCTGTTTGGTTGGCAGGTACATCGGTCAAAAGAGCCACCCTTAATAACGAACAATGGATGCAAAAACTCAATCTCTGCGAAGATGATACCTTAGTAATAGAAAAAGGTGGAGAAATAATCCCAAAAATAGTTGAGTGTAAGCACGATAAAGAGAAAGAAAGGGCGAATTGTTTGGTTCCGATAAAGTTCTTAGACACTTGCCCACAATGCGGTACCAAATTAGTTAAAGAAGAAGACCAAAGTGGCTGGTATTGTCCTAATTACAATCACTGCAAACCGCAAATATTAGGACGTTTTCAACACTTTATCTCCAAAAAAGCCATGAATATTGAGTCATTAGGTGGAGAAAAGATGAGATATTTACTTGAAGCAAAAAAGGTTACAGACTTCTACTCACTATATACTTTAACCAAAGACCAAATCATTGGCACCTATCAAATAGACTCAGAACACAAACTCTCAATACAAGAAAAAGGTGCGTTGAATATTGTTAATGCCATAGAAAATTCCAAACAAGTACCTTTCGAAAGAGTACTTTTTGCCTTGGGTATTAGATATATAGGAGAGGTAACTGCGAAAACCTTAGCCAAATATTTCAAAAACATAGACTCGCTTGCAAACGCTACCTTAGAAGCCCTACAAGATGTTCAGGATGTGGGTTCTACGGTTGCAAAAAGTGTCTTTGAGTACTTGCATAATCAAGAAAATTTGCAAGAAATAGAGAAACTAAAACAAGTAGGACTAAACTTTGAGACCACCACTACAACTACCATAACGAACAATAAACTAAACAATAAATCATTCGTTATCAGCGGAGTATTTACTAAATTCTCTCGTGATGAATTGAAAAAACTTATAGAAGACAACGGTGGAAAAAACGTTAGTAGCCTATCTTCTAAGACTGATTATTTGATTGCAGGCGACAAAATGGGACCAGAGAAAAAGAAAAAAGCCACTACATTAGGTATTCCTATTATAAGCGAAGATGATTTTATAGAAATGTTAGAACAAAACGAGTAAAGTATTACTTTAGTTAAACGTTCTATTTATTTGATTTTAGAATATATAGATATTAATTTTTTAGTTAATTATTTTTGTTGATATGTTATCTATTGCCTTTCATACTTTGGGTTGCAAACTTAACTTTGCCGAGAGTTCTCATCTACTAAGAATGTTTGTAAATGAGGGTTTTGTGGAGAAATCTTTTCAAGACAAAGCCGATGTGTATGTAGTTAATACTTGTACTGTTACCTCTATCGCAGAGAAGAAATGCAAACTTGCTATCCGTCAAGCACACAAACTAAATTCTAATGCTGTTATTGCCGTAATAGGTTGTTTCTCACAAGTTAATGCAAAAGAATTGGCAAATATTGAAGGCGTTGATATAATACTTGGTAATGATAACAAAAATCAACTTTTAGATAAGGTCAAGGACTACCTAAACGACAAGAAAATGATTAATGCAGTGGTTGATATAAACGCTGTAAAGTACTTTACGCCAAGTATTTCGTACGATGATAGAACACGTGGTTTTTTGAAAATTCAAGATGGGTGCGATTACTTTTGTACCTATTGTGAGATTCCTTTTGCTCGTGGTCGTTCTCGTTCTTGTAGTGTAAAGGAGGCTGTTAATTATGCTCAAATACTTGAAAAAGAGAACAAAAAAGAGGTTGTCCTAACGGGCGTTAATATAGGTGATTTCGGTAAACACAAGGGTGAGAAATTTATTGATTTAGTTCGTGCTTTGGACACCCGAACAAATATCCCAAGATACAGAATATCAAGCATTGAACCCGATTTGCTAACAAAAGAAATTATTGATTATTGTGCCTCGTCTCGTGCTTTCCTACCCCACTTCCATATTCCTTTGCAGGCAGGTAGTAACAATATCTTAAAGGCTATGAATCGCCATTACACAGTAGAAGAATTTCGTGATAAAGTCCTCTATATCTTGTCTTTAATGCCAAATGCTTTTATTGCGTGCGATTGTATGACAGGCTTTAATTCCGAAAACGAAGAGGAGTTTAAGAAATGTTATGACTTCCTCTCTTCTTTGCCGATTGCTTTTATTCATGTCTTTACTTATTCCGATCGTCCTGATACTAAGGCGTATAGAATAGATGGCAAGGTTCCTATTCACGTTCGTAGACAAAGAAGTGAGGTATTGCAGAAATTAAGCGAGGAAAAGAAACTACAATTCTACACCAAAAATATTGGTTATCAGGGTAATGTACTATGGGAAGAAAATGAGAAAAACGGCAAAATGTATGGTTTTTCGGATAATTATTTGCGTTGCGTTAGAGACTATAACCCTAACTTATCCAATCAGATAACCAAAGAGAAACTTCAACACTTAGACTCCTCAACTACCGAGTTTCTTATACAATAATATTATATATAATCGAAAGTTATCCCAAAAAAATGAGCCGAAATAATTTTCTAATCTGGCAGATTATTCAAATAAAGTGGCAGATTATTCGAATAAAGTGGCAGAATATTTTCTTAATCTGGCAGAATATTTTGGTTAGTATTAAAAAATGAATTATCTTTGCAAGTTGAATTAAAAATATTTTTAGATATGGCATTTTTTAGAATTGAAACAGGTGGTAAATTCAATATCTTTAGTAAAGAATTTTGGATCAAGATAGTAATAATGACTATTGCAATTTGGATAGTTTCTTTCACAGGTTTGGTAGAGCACACAGACGGACCGTTTTACGCCCTTTTGGCTGCTATAATTATTAGCCTTTTGAACGCCGTCCTACGACCTATTCTATCCCTTATTTCAATGCCGTTGATTATCTTCTCATTTGGTGTTTTTATGCTGATAATTAATGCGTTGATTATCTTACTAACTAGTTATATTCTGTCCCCACATTTCGTTGTTTCGGGCTTTATTAATGCTCTTTTCTTCTCAATTATTGTTACAATCCTAACCTTTTTGATGAACTTGCCAAGAAAAATTAAAAAAGTAACTGATAATACTTTTGGCAGTACTGATAATCAAAGAGATAACTATGAGAGAATGAACGAAAACAATTATCATAACAATAATAACGAGTCTTCGAATCGTTTTGATAATGATCCTTTCAACGATGACCCTAAGGATAAGAATTATACTGATTTTGAGGATATTGACAAGTAAAATAAAAACAATAATATATAAGCGTACAAAATCAATTACGCAGATAAAACGATATATTCAAAACAAAAAATAATGAATATTTGTAGAACAGTTAGCGAACTTGAAAACGCTATTAATCAGGTAAAAAGAGACGGCAAACAAATAGGATTAGTACCCACTATGGGGGCTTTGCATAATGGTCATGTATCATTATTTCAACGTGCTAGGAAGGAAAATGATGTCTTTGTAGCAAGTGTGTTTGTTAATCCCGTGCAATTCAACAATAAAGAGGATTTCGAAAAATATCCGAGGGACGAAAAAGCCGATATGGACTTGTTGCAAGAAAATGGTTGCGATATAGTCTTTGTCCCTACGGCAGAGGAAGTTTACAATGACGAGGATTTGGAGCATTGGTCGTTTGGTGCTTTGGAGCAAGTAATGGAAGGCAAACAAAGACCAGGACATTTTTCGGGTGTGGCGAACATTGTTTCTCGTCTTTTCAAATGGAGTAAGGCGGATCGTGCTTATTTTGGAGAAAAAGATTATCAACAAATTGCGATTATTAGAGATATGGTTCGTCAGATGCAGTCCCCGATAGAGATTGTGCCATGTCCTATTTATAGAGAGAAGGATGGTTTGGCTGCTTCCTCACGCAATAAACGTCTTTCCGAGAGTGCAAGAAACTTAGCCCCAAAGATTCACGAGATTTTGACTAAATCTTATCAGCAAAAGGATTTTCTTTCCGTAAGTCAGATAATTTCTTTTGTCGAGACAGAGTTTAAGAAGTACAAAGACTTTGAGTTAGAGTATTTTATCTTAGCCGATGGCGACACTTTGCAACCTATAAAGAACAAAGAGGAAAGCAAGAACATTATTGGCTTTATTGCAGTTTGGTTGGACGGCGTTCGTTTGATTGATATTCAGCACTATTAATCCCCGAAAACGAACTATATTATACATTAATATATATAGCCAGATGCAAAAAGCATATATAATAGTATAGACAAATAAATAAAAAGATATAAAAGAGATGAAACAAATTATTGAATGTGTGCCTAATATCTCAGAAGGCAACAACGAAGCGATTATAAATCAAGTAGTAGCAGAAATAGAGAAGGTTGAAGGCGTTAAACTATTGGACGTTGACCCAGGTAAGACTACTAACAGAACAGTTATAACTTTTGTAGGCGAACCTGAACAAGTTTGTCAGAGTGCGTTCTTGGTTGTAAAGAAAGCACAAGAGTTGATAGATATGCGTAATCATCATGGTGATCACCCTCGTTTTGGTGCAACAGATGTTTGTCCTTTGATACCTGTGGCTAATATAACAATGGAAGAAGTTGTGGAGTTAGCACGCAAACTTGCTCAAAGAATTGCAACAGAGTTGGAGATACCTGTTTATTGCTATGAATCTGCTGCTTACAAACCTGAGAGAAAGAATTTAGCAGTTTGTCGTCAAGGCGAATATGAGGCTTTAAGAGACAGATTATCAAAAGAAGATCAAGCACCTGACTATGGTCCAAAGGTATGGAGTGAGAAGGTTGCCAAATCTGGTGCAACTGCTGTTGGTGCAAGAGATTTCTTGTTGGCAGTTAATTATAATTTGAACACAACTTCTACTCGTCGTGCTAACGCTATTGCATACGATGTCAGAGAGAAAGGTCGTATGAAAAGAGAAGGTGGCAAACCTAATGGCAAACCAGTTTTGGACGAGAAAGGCAACAAGATTTGGATACCAGGAACGCTTAAAGGAACTAAGGCAATAGGTTGGTACATTGAGGAATACGGCATTGCACAAGTATCTATGAACATAACTAACACGACTTTGGCTCCATTGCATGTATGTTTTGACGAAGTATCTGCAAAAGCACAAGCAAGAGGCGTTAGAGTAACAGGTGTTGAAGTTGTAGGTTTGATACCTAAGAAAACTTTGATAGATGCAGGTAAATATTATTTGGCTAAACAGCAAAGAAGTTTGGGTGTTAGCGAAAAAGAATTGGTAAAGATTGCTATCAAATCTATGGGATTAGACGATTTGAAACCATTTAATCCAGAAGAGAAAGTAATAGAGTATCTAATTGAGGATCATTCAAATAAGAAATTAGTAGATTTGACTTGCACAGGCTTTGCAGACGAGACAGCAAGTGAAAGCCCTGCTCCTGGTGGAGGCAGTATTGCAGCATATTGCGGTGCTTTGGCAGCATCATTAGGTACTATGGTTGCTAACCTTTCTTCTCACAAACCAGGTTGGGACGACAGATGGAAAGAGTTCTCTGATACAGCCGAGAAAGGTCAGGCTTTGAAAGACGAATTATTACATCTTGTAGACGAAGACACTGCTGCATTTAACAAGATAATGAACGCATTCTCATTGCCTAAGAAAACAGAAGAAGACAAACAAGCAAGAAAGAACGCTATTCAAGAGGCTACTAAATACGCCGTAGAAGTTCCTTATCGTACGTTACAAAAATCGAGAGAGACTTTCGAAATTTGCAAACTTATGATTGAAACAGGTAACCCTAATTCTATAACAGACGGTGCTGTTGGAGTATTGTGTGCAAAGGCTGCTTGCGTTGGTGCGTTTATGAATATGAAAATCAATTGTGCATCATTAGAGGACAAAGATTTTGCAAACGATATCTTAGCAAAGGGTCAAAAACTTGTTGACGAGGCTTGTGAAATAGAGAGCAAATATACTTCTATGGTACTTTCAAAAATCTAAATAAAATAGATTTGTTGTTATCATAAGATTGTAATATTCAAGGGGTTCAAGGTCTATATTTGTTTTATTGTTGTTCATTTCTTATAGAATTGAACCCCTTTTTGAAATAACTATAATGTTTTATGAGTGAGTATCGTGAGAATAAACCACATATTGCTTTTTTCGGGCGTTGCAATGTTGGTAAGAGTACGCTTATTAATACCCTAACAGGACAAAGCGTTGCTATAACTTCCTCATTGAAAGGCACTACGACAGACGCAGTTAAGAAAACTATCGAATTGTTTGGTATTGGTGCGTGCGTTCTGATAGATACGGCAGGTTTGGACGATAGCACAACATTGGGAGAAAAACGCAAAGAAAAAACTCTTCAAGTTATCTCCTTAATTGATTTGGCGATAATAGTTATTAGCGACAATATTTTCTCAACAGATGAGACCAAACTTATTGATACTCTAAAAGATAGAAATATTCCTTACATTATAGTTTATAACAAAGAAGACGTTTCTCCTATTAATCAAAACACACAAGAATTAATACAAAAATACACAAAAGACTTTGCTATCGTTAGTCAAACGGACGAGAAGGCAAAAGAAAAGATAAACACTCTAATAAAAAACAACCTCTCCACTACCCCATACAATAATAATGGAATACTACAAGATATTGTCTCTGAAAGAGATATAGTACTTTTGGTAACCCCTATTGATTCTTCGGCACCAAAGGGCAGAATGATACTTCCGCAAGTAAAGATGATACGTGAAGTACTGGATAACAACGCAATAAATATTGTAGTTAAGCCAGAACAATTGGAATACACCTTAGGGAAAATAACTCCGAACCTCGTAATAACAGATTCGCAGGTATTTAGTTTTGTGGATAAAGTACTGAGTAAGAATATTAAACTAACAAGTTTTTCGATTCTATTGGCAAAAGAAAAAGGTGCTTTTGAGGATTATCTAAAAGGTACGCCGATGATTGATAATCTGCAAGATGGAGATAATATCCTTTTGTTAGAGAATTGCACTCACCAACCAACTTGCGAGGATATCGGCAGAGTCAAACTACCTAATATGTTAAGGAAATACACCAATAAGGAATTAAATTTCAAAGTCTTAGCAGGTACAACGGAGATGGTTAAGGATATACACTCTTACGCCCTTGTTATACAATGCGGTGGTTGCGTTGCTACTCCTAAACAGATAATCAATCGGTTAGAACCTTTCCGCAAAGCAAACATTCCGATAACTAATTATGGTATGGCTATCGCTTACGTTAATGGTATTTTTAATAGGGCTTGTGAAATATTTTAGTTAAAAAAGATAGTTTTTTCGTAAAAATTCTTAAATTTGCACAATGAATATGATGAAATTAAATATAAAAACGTCTCTTTTGGGTTTGTCTTTGTTGCTACTTTGTGGTGCATGTACCAAACCTTTGTACAAATACAAGAGTTATGACGAGGCTGCGTACAAATACAGCGTAGCGATGGACGAAAAAGATATCAAAAAGTCTGTAAAAGCCTATAAATCAATAGTAGAAACAGACAAGAAAAAGAATAAAAATAAAAAAAGCAAGAACAAAAATAAAATCCCTCCAGGATTATGTGTTGATTACGCACAACTACTACTTATACAGGGAGATACAACAAAAGCAATACCTTTCTTAGACAAGGAAGTGGAATTGTATCCCGAGAGCAAAACCGCAGTTGATAACCTAAAAAAACAGTTAGGTCTATGAAAAAGACAATTTTATATGTTTTAGTTGCTATTTTGTTAGTCTCTGCGTGTTCTACTTCTAAGACCAAATTAGACAAAGTAGATCCGAGCATTAGCAAACTAAATAAGGACGCTATCCAGTTGAACGACAGCAAGAAAACAAAAGATAAAGAGGATAAAAAAGATAAAAAGGACAAGAAAAATACAAAAGACAAAAAGCAAAAGCAAGACACAAAAGATATAAATAAGCAAGAGAATAAAATAACTTCGAAAGATAATAAGACAACTTCGAAAGATAACAAAATAAATTCAAAAGATAATAAGATAAATTCAAAAGATAATCGAATAACTTCGAAAGATAATAAGACGACTTCGAAAGATAATAAAACTAAATCTAATAATACTGTAACTGCTTCTAACAAAGACGATAAACAACAATCTAAGGAAGATAAACAAAAGCAAAAAGAAAACAAGAAGAAACAAAAAGAAAGACAGAAAGCAGCCGAAAAACAAAAGAAAGAGGCTGAGAAACAGAAGAAAGAAAACGAAAAACAAAAGAGAAAAGAAGATAAAGAAAAGAAAAACAAGCAAAAAGAACAAGACGACCTAATCAAAAAGGCTAAAAAAGAAGAAAAAGAACGTATTGAAGCAGAGAGAAAAAAAGAGAAAGAAGGTCTTCTACAAATACTTAACGAAAACAAAGATAATGAGGACGTTGAAAGCGAAGAGAGTGTAACAAACAAAGCCTCTATCAAAGTTGATACAATGTCAACAAAGACCTCTGACACAATCTCTTTACAAGAACTTTTGGCAAGTGGTGGTACAGATGTGTCTTCCGTTATGAAAGACGTTAAGGATGAGGATAATACGCCAGAATTTTTAAAAAAAGCCAAAAAGAAAACAAAAGAAAAGCAAATGACTACAATGGATAAGGTTGTGTATATGATGGACGCTAAACAACAACTGCAAAACTCCTCAGACACAGCACTTAACCAAATAAATCCGTCACTTTATTACGACACAACTAAGAAAGAAAATTTCATCAAACGGACTTGGCACAAAATATTCCCTAAAAAAGTGGATAGAGATATAACCTACAAAAGTCTTTACGAGGAAGAGCCAAAGAATATCTTGATTCTTTACCCTTGGAATAGATCTACTTTTGATAAGAGTGACGAAATGCTTTACATTATGGCAACCAAAGAGTTAGGCAAGAAAGGTTATTATGTCTATTCCGCAATCACGATGATGGAGAAATACAAACAAGACACTACTTTTTGCTCGCAATACATTCAATTAAAGGATATTAAGGAAATAGGCAGACAATATAATGCCGACGCTGTTATGTTTATTACTATTTTTAGGTTTGAGAACCCTTATTGGTCAACGGCTACAACGGCTAACACACATTATACTTTGATTTCGACCAAAACACTCGACACTTTGTTCTATCGTCAGGTTGATTTCAACTACGACACCCCTATTCCACCAAAAGAATATCATAACAGCGATTTGGAATTGGACAAAGAACAAGTCTATGGTTTGGGAGTTATGGAACAAATGCAAGTATTTGCGTTTGAAGACTTTCCACTCGGTCCTTATCACAAAAACTATAAGAAAGACAAAAAAAGATTCTCTAACAAAAGCGAGGTTAAATACAAAATAAACGTTCGACCGAGTTAATAATATCTACAATGGCAAAGGAAAAGAAAGTATATATTTGTTCTAATTGCGGTTATCAATCGTCTAACTATTTGGGCAAATGTCCTGAATGTAACTCTTGGGGAACGTTTGAAGAAAAGGTTATCGGAGTACCTAACACTCAGCTAACCAAACGAGTAATTAAGAAATCAATAGTCAAACCTATCTCACAAATAGAATATTCCGAAACTTATAGATTGGATATCAAGGACGCAGAATTTAATCGTGTCTTAGGGGGCGGATTGGTTATGGGAAGCGTTGTGCTTATTGGTGGCGAACCAGGTATAGGTAAGAGTACATTATTATTACAAGTAGCCCTAAACTGCAAGGAAGACAAGGTGTTATATGTAACTGGTGAGGAGAGTTTGGAACAAATCAAACTACGTCAATTGCGTATGCAGAACTCTTCGGACAATTGTTTGATTCTTGCCTCAACGGATATCGACCAAGTAATAGAGACGGCAAAAGAGATTGCACCACGCATGGTTATTATAGATTCTATCCAAACAATGACCACCACAGAAGTGGATTCTTTTGCGGGTAGTATCGCTCAGGTTAGAACCTGTGCAGACAAGTTAATCGACTATGCCAAAGGCTATAACGTTCCTATTTTGTTGGTCGGACACATTACCAAGGAGGGTACATTAGCAGGTCCTAAGATACTTGAACACATGGTTGATTGCGTGCTTCAATTCGAGGGCGACAAGAACTATGGTTATAGGATTTTGCGTTCGATTAAGAATCGTTTTGGTTCTACTAACGAGTTGGGAATCTATGAGATGACTTCGTTTGGATTGAAGAACGTTGATAACCCTTCCAAGATTTTGCTTTCGCAACGTGAGGAGCAATTAAGCGGTGTGTCTATTAGCGTTGCTTTGGAGGGAAGGAGAAGTCTTTTGATAGAAACTCAAGCACTTGTATCCCCTACCTATTATGCTTCACCACAGAGAATTAGCAACGGATTTGATATTCGTAGGTTGAATATGTTGTTGGCTGTTTTGGAGAAAAAAGGTGGCGTTAAGGTATCTAACAAAGATGTGTTTTTGAATATCGCAGGAGGTTTGCGTATTAGTGATCCGTCTATGGATTTGTCGATAATAACCTCCATAATTTCCTCGCATCAAGATGTTTGTATTTCGAATAAATATTGTTTTGCTGCCGAAGTGGGTCTAAGCGGTGAAATACGGCCAATTCCTTATATTGACAGACGCATAAACGAAGCACAATCAATGGGTTTTGAGAAAATCTTTATTAGCAAATATAACAAAGACAATCTCCTTAACCGCTACAAAATAGAGACTGTCCTATTGTCCTCTATCGATGATTTGATAGAAAAACTAATAAGATAATTTGTCTTTTTCTTTTAGTTTGTCTTGTGATTTTTGGTGAAAGCAAGGCTATCGCCCCACTCGTTGTAAAGTATTGTGTGATTGATGGTTTGCATACGAATATCAAGGCAGTTAGAACATTGCGTTGGCGTATCATTAACGCAGGCTTTGTCGGGGTAGATTGAGTATTGCTCACGACTTTCCGTTGGAGACAAGTTCGGCATTATAACATTTGCACCGCTAACGATTGCTTTCTCCCTACCCAATTCGTCTATTGTCTGATTAGCCGTTGCGGATACCATATTGATTTGTGGCATCATAAGACGCAATATTGCTATCATTTTCAGTGTCATAGACAATCTCGCCTTGTTCTCTGGTATTAAATCTTTGTATCTATATAATGGTGTGTCAGGGTGCGGTATATAAGGACCTAAACCTATCATTGCTAAATTCTTACGTTTGAAAAACAATAAATCCTCAGCCAAATCCTCCAAAGTCTGAAACGGCAAACCAACCATAACTCCACTCCCAACCTGATAGCCTAATTCTAGTAAATCGTCCAAACATCTTACACGATTTTCATACGAATGCAAAGCGTCTTGTGGGTGAATCTTGTAATATAAATCTTTGTTAGATGCCTCAATACGTAGTAGATAGCGATGTGCACCAGCCTCTTTCCAGCGTTGGTATGTCTCTTTTTTTTGTTCGCCTAACGACAAAGTAATTCCCAAACTATTATTGCTTATTTGTTTGATTTGTTTAATTAAATATTCTATCTTATTAACGAACGCATCGTCTTGTCTTTCACCCGATTGAATAGCAATAGATCCGTAAGAAAGTTTGATTGCCAACCTCGCACAGTCCATAACCTCTTTCTCACTCAATTCATAGCGTTCTACCTTTGTATTCTCTTTTCTTAGACCGCAATACAAACAATTTTTACGACATTTATTAGAATATTCTATCAAACCTCTTAGATGAACTTTGTTGTCCAAGTACTTTAATTTGGTCTCTAAAGCCTTATTCAACAACGTTTTTTCGTCCTCTCCACGTAAAGACAGCAAAAAAATTAACTCCTCTTTGGAGAAATCGTTTTTCGTTAATATTTCATTCAAATCAAACATAATAAGTACAAATATTAAAGTGCAAAATTACAAAAAACATACACTTTTTTCACATTTTTTTGCTAAAAATATTGTCAATTCAATAAATTTATGTAATTTTGCAGTCGGGTAAGTCTTGTACGACCAGCTCCCTTTGAAACTCCCCAGGTCTTGACCGAAGCAAGGATAAAAAGGTTGTAGCGGTGCGATATGAGTAGCTTACCTTTTTTTATTTTATTAATAATCATAACTATAACTACACGAGAAAAGAAATGTCTGAAAAGAAACCAAACATTTGGAAACGAATGATAAACAACAAAAAATCGAGAATAATCATTATTATTTTGCTTATAGTCTTTGTAATATTAGGTTGCGTGGGTGGTTATCTAACATCTTCCAAGACTAATAATCAAGAAGATACAGTAGTATTTATTTATCCAAAAGACAATTTCCAGACTTTAAAAACACAACTAATAGAAAAGAATATTATCTCCAAAAACAATACCTCGTTAGAGACTTTTGCAAACCTTCTTAAATACAAAAACAACATAAAACCAGGTCGTTATGTAGTTGAACCACACACCTCTATTTTGTCTTTAGTCCGTCAACTACGCAATCGTAATCAAACGCCTATTAAGTTGGTTATTCTATCGGCTCGAACGGCAGAGGAGTTTGCAGAGAAAATAAGCAAAAATCTTTTGTTAAATAAAGAAGATATAATAAAGCAAATCAACAAAGAAAACTATAAATACTCAAACGAAATATTCTATTATATTATCCCTAATACTTACGAAGTTTATTGGACGATTAGTGCCGAGCAATTGCTTAATCTGCTTAAAAAAGAGAGCGATAAGTTTTGGCAAGAAAACAAAGAAAAACTCTCTCGCACCGACCTAACAAAAGAAGAAGTGATAAGAATAGCATCCATAGTTAGTGAGGAGACATCGAAAACAGATGAAATGCCAATAATAGCAGGCGTTTATATCAATCGACTAAGGAAAGATATGTTGCTACAAGCCGACCCAACGGTTAAATTTGCTACAGGTGATTTTGCTCTAAAACGTATTACAGGCAAACATCTGCAAATAGATTCCCCATTTAACACCTACAAATACAAAGGATTACCCCCTGCACCTATTTGTTTGCCGAACATACAAGCAATTCAAAGTGTATTGAAATACAAACATCATAACTATCTGTATTTTTGTGCAAAAGAGGATTTCTCGGGCTATCATAACTTCGCCTCCACCCTTGAAGAACACCAACAGAACGGCAGACGTTATAGAATGGAGTTGAATAGACGTGGGATAAATTAAGTTTATCCGATATCGCAAAGGTTAAGTATCAAAGTATCTTGTAAATGCCAGCCTTTAAGGGTTAGGGATAAATCATTGTTTAGGTATCCTTCCAAAATCATTTTCTCGCAATTCTCTCTAAACCTCTCATAATAAGTAGGGAATTTGTCCTTTACTGCTTTCAAACTCAGTCCTTTTTGCATTCTTGCGGACAAGAGAACATATTCCTCAAATTGTTCCTCTAAGGAGAGTTTTTCCTGCTTACAAATACTACGATAACTATCTGTCTTAGAGTTCATATACGTCTCTATATCGTTCTCATTCCACTGTCTAATGTTTTCTTTATAGGAATGTGCCGCAACACCAATACCCAAGTACGGCTGAAAAGTCCAATAAGCCAAATTATGCTTAGACTCAAAACAAGGTTTGGCAAAGGAAGAAGTCTCATAATGAGTATATCCTTTGCTCTCTAAGAAAGATATGGTATAATCCAGTTGTTGAAGGGCGTCTTGTTCGCTAATAGGTTGATATTTACCCAGTTTGATTAGTTTCGAGAGCATTGTACCCTCCTCTATCATAAGCGTATAAGACGAAATATGCGGTAAATCAAACTTAGCAAAAGTCTCTAAATTCTGTTTCCAAGTCTCGAAAGAAGAAAAAGGCAAATTGCTAATCAAATCAATTGAAATATTCTCAAAACCAACCTTTAAGGCATTCTCAATAGATGTTTTGGCAGTCAAAGAATTATGCGACCGATTCAATAGCCTTAAATCTCTATCATCAAAACTCTCAACTCCTATACTTAACCGATTAATCCCCAACGACTTTAAGTCCCTTAAATAAACCTCTTTCGAGTCCTCTGGGTTGGTTTCAAAGGTTATCTCTTTGGCGTTATCTAAACCTAATACTCGGTCTATCCCTTTTAGTATTCTATCTACTTGTTTAATAGTTAGTAACGAAGGTGTTCCTCCTCCAAAATATATTGTTTGAGGTTTGTCTGTTAAGAAGTCCTTTCTATACTCTAATTCTGATAACAAGTTATTAATATACAAATCCTTATCAACCTTTTGTGCTATACTATAAAAATCACAATATATGCACTTATGATGACAAAACGGAATATGTATATACAAAGACGCCATAACTAAACAAAGATATCTACTTGTCTATTTGTTATTTACAGAGTTCTGCTCAAGTTCTTTCTTATTTAACTCTATCCTAAAGGTTGTACCTACGTTGATTATAGAATTCTTAACATATATCTTGCCATCGTGATATTCCTCAATAATACGCTTAACCAACGACAAACCCATACCCCAACCACGTTTTTTGGTAGTAAATCCTGGTCTAAAAATCTTGTTATACTGACTAGTGAAAATGCCTTTCCCTGTGTCAGATACGTCCAAATGAATATGTGTTCCCATATCTTTAAGCGATATAGTTATCGAACCATTACCCTCCATAGCATCAACGGCATTCTTAATCAAATTCTCTATCGTCCACTCAAACAGCGGTTTATTCAACGGCAAAATAATCGGAGTCGTCAAAGGAATATCTACTTTTAGGGTTACTTTCTTAGGTATTCGAGTCTGCATATAAGAGACGATATTATACAAAAGAATAGTTATATCTTGCTCTTTTAGAGTTGGTTTCGAACCCATTTGAGAGAACCTCTCAGAGACCATATTTAGTTTCTTAACATCTTTGTCCATCTCCTTGCACGCCGCCTCGTTCTCAGGATTAGTCCTTAGTAATTCTATCCAAGCCATAAGCGATGAAATAGGCGTACCTAATTGATGTGCAGTCTCTTTGCCAAGTCCAACCCAAAGTTTGTTCTGCTCTCCAACCCTAATAGTCCTCAAAACCATAAAGAACATCACCACACCTATCATCAAGACAAAAAAGTACAACAAAGGATAATATTTCAACAGCGTAAGAGTCGAAGACGGTTTGTAGTAAACATAACCTTTTTGACCATTCAACAACGTTATTATTATCGGCGTAGATTCTGCCGTCATTTTCTCAATTGTCTGTTTTTGTTTGTCTTTGGTTAGTTTATCCAAAGGAATATTACCGCAAGCATAAATCTTTGTATGATTAGAATCGGTTAGAATAACAGGTACCATAATTGTATTCTCGGTTATCTCGTCCAAAAGTGTGTTTCCTAAATCGTACAACACCTTTTTCATATTCGTATATACCTCACTTTGTGTGTAATATAGTTTGAAACGCATTCCATAGACCTCGTACTCCAAAGGCTGATGTTGAGAAAATAATCTTAGTCTCTCACCCGACAATACAGTCTCATTTTTGTCTAACTGAACATTTTGCGAAAAAGTAATATTATTGAACTCGTCCGTAATTATCACAGGAATAGACTTGTTGTCCATTATGATTTTGGTGTAGAAACTAAGACTGGGCGAAGACAAATCAACGTCCAGACCCTGAGACATAATAATCTTGTAAGCCTCAATAAATTGCTTCAAACGGTCTTGTTCGTCTTGTGTTACTTTGGTATAAAATTCTTGCGTGTGATTGACTAATTCACTTTTGTTACTAATGGCTCTTGCCCACAACTCAACCTTTTGTACTTCGTCCTCACGGAACTTCTTGATAATCGAGTTCATAGGAATAAACAACAGAAACGCAATAATAGAACACGCCAATAAAACCCACCAAATAGCCTTTGGATAAGATTGAAGATTATCTTTAACTGCCTTTTTCATAACCTTTTAATAAAAATGACGAAGTCTAAAATCTCTCAATTAGACTCCGTCTCGTTAAAATATTATTAGCAAAAAAATAAAAATTTCTTTCTTTGTACTATCTTAAAATCTCTCTTTGATAGTAATGCGATGATTTGTAAGCATCACAACTTCTTGACTGACAAGACGCCAATCCAATTAATACAAACGCCACTAATAGCAAACTAACAACTACTTTTTTCATTTTGTTTTCCTCATTTTTATGTTATCGTTTTGCAAAATTAACATATTTTTTTAATATAGGTGCATTTTTGTTGATTTATTTTCAAAAATATTTTCCCTTTATTCCTCTTTCCTTTGATTATCACTTATATACGTCTTGCAAAAAGTTTTCAAACCACATTCCTCACAGTGCATTTTTCTTGCCGTACAGACCCTCCTACCCAGTAATAATAACTGATGATGCAATAGATTTACATTCTCTGTCTGTAGATTTTTCATCAATTGCAACTCTGTCTGCAACGGCGTTTTGGCATTATTTGTTAAACCTAAACGTCTGGAAACCCTGTGTATATGTGTATCTACTGGCATTCTCTGCTGAGAAAAAACAACCGCCGCCATTACATTAGCAGTTTTCCTACCAACGCCATTAAGTGTCTGTAATTCATCTACATCGGACGGAACTTCGCCATTATAAACCTCCACCAAACGTTTGGCTGAATTAACCAAATATTTCGCCTTAGAGTTTGGATATGAGATACTTTTGATATACGGAAAGACGTCCTCTGCGGTTGCTTTTGCCATTGACTCTGCGGTAGGAAACCTTTCAAACAACTTCGGTGTTACCTCATTAACCCTTTTGTCTGTGCATTGAGCCGACAAGATAACGGCTATAAGTAATTGAAAATTATCTTTATAACCTAACTCCGTAGTAGCATTTGGGAACATTTTGTTCAATTCCTCTATCACCCCTTTGTAACGCTGTTTTGTTGTCATTGTTTCTTAATCTTAAAAGTTGAGACAATAGGATAATGGTCAGAGAAATCTACCCTCTTTGTCTCGTACCCAACACACTCTAACCTATTCTTATTAAATAAGATATAATCAATCCTATACATAGGAAACGGTCCATTATAACTGCCTCCCACGCCTTTGCCTTTGCTAACAAAACTATCCGAAAACTTGTTTGTAAACTTGCGATAAGTGTTAGAAAAAGGATGGTCATTGAAATCACCACAGATAATAACAGGCAACTGCACTTTCTCAATCTCAGGAATAATATATCGTGTCTGCACAGCCCTATAACGATTAGCACTTAACAACTTGTCTATTATGTTCTTAGTGTTCTCTTTGGTGGAATTTTGAAGGTTGCCCTTGACTATATCTTTATAATCGTTTTTCTCTTTCGTACCCAACATATAAGACTTCAAATGCAAGTTATAAACCCTTACAACTCCGTTATTTGTGCGAATATCAACGTAAATCAAACAGTCTTTTTCATTCAAATCCTCCGCCACCGAACCGCAATCCACAATCTTATACTTGGAATAAATAGCCACATTGTCTGCCGTTACACTACCGAGATGATAATAATAGAAATTGTTATATCCCAGTGAATCAACTAATTTGTAATGAAAGCCGTGTTTCCATTTGGTGTTAACATCATAGTCTTGAAAACACAGAACATCTGCCCCTGTACTTGCCACATATTCCACAATAGAGTCCGATAAAGCATTCATTCCTATATATTTACCCTCCTCCATACCATAAACAAAATCCTTTACATTATAAGTAAGAACTTTGAGGTCTCCGTCCCCAACCTTAGAGGAAGAATAATTCACAAGTCTCGGTATATAATCAATTCTAAGACAGATAACTACCAAAGTTGGCAAAAGATTCTTTGGTTTCCAAAATAGCCACAAAACCACAAAAACCAAATTACCAACCAACGCAAACGGATACACATAGCCAAGAAGCGATATCTTAGACAATATATCCTGCGGCACAAAGGCTGGCAAGTAGGTACAAAGCAACAACAACGCCAATAATATGTTAATTACGTACAATATTTTCCTTATTATCAGCATTCTATTGTTGTAGAGTTTGTGCGTTATTAATAGTATCTGTGTATGTAGTGTCCAAAACAATGGAATTAACCTTAACGGTATCTTTTACAGCGTTTTGTGTCTTTTTATCAGCATTCAAAGGAGAAGTCTTTGAGAAATTGAAATTATTGATTTTCCAATCATCTTTCTCTTTGATAAGATCCCAATTCTGTTCGGTCGTATTGTTAAACTCGTCCGTGCATTCTACACTAACTCTTGAAGTTATGGTGTTAATATCTATATCCTTAATATATATTTTCTTAATCTTGATGAATTGTCCTGCCAAAGTCTTATTCTTACGGCTGTCACGCTGCATATTAGCAGAAAACAAAGTGTTCATCCGCTTAATATCACCCTCGTTAAGATATTTATAAAAATCCTTTATAACGTCCTCTATCTGTGCTTCTTCCTCTGTACTTGAACACGAAACGCAAAACACTCCAATCAAGAACGCCAAACACAATATCCTAATTATTTTTGCTATCATCGCCTAATTTTTTTCTGTTTTGGACTGCAAAAATAATATATTCTTTGTAATTTTGCACCTTGATATTAAAAAATATTACTGAGATGAACGAAATAATTGATATCAAAAAGAATCTAAAAGAGGTTAGAGAAACAATTCCAACCTCCGTAACGCTTGTATGTGTCTCTAAAACAAAGCCTAACGAATATATTATGGAAGCATACGAAAGTGGCGAAAGAGTGTTTGGCGAAAATAAAGCACAAGAGTTAAGACTCAAACACGAGACACTACCGAAGGATATCCAATGGCATTTTATCGGTCATCTACAAGAAAACAAAATCAAATATATTATTGATTACGTTACACTTATACATAGTGTTGATTCTCTAAAACTACTTATTGAGATAAACAAACAAGCCCTAAAACACAGCCGTATAGTCGATTGTCTGTTGGAAATAGATATTTCGCATGAGGAAAGCAAGTTTGGTCTAAGCCGTGAGGAGGCTACAAAACTACTTGAGGATAGCGAGTATAAACAACTGAAAAATATCCGTTTATGTGGCGTTATGGGAGTTGGCTCTATTACCACCGATAGAGAACAAACAAGAAAAGAGTTTAGAGAGTTAAAAGAGTTATTCACATTCCTTAAAACAACGTATTTCCCTACTGCTGACTACTTTAAGCAAGTGTCTATGGGTATGACACACGACTACGATATCGCCCTCGAAGAGGGTGCCACAATTGTCCGTATAGGTAGCAAGATATTCGGTGAAAGAAACTACAATAAGGAGTCTTAATACTCCAAATCTATTAAGTCAAGGATATCGTCTCCCTCTTTTAGGTATTCGCACGTCTCTACCTCATTCCTAACATCTATTCGTATAGGTTTCAATCCTTTACCCTCTAACCAAGACTTTTGGTTTAGTTGCTCTTCTATCTTTATTGCCGTCTTAAACCAATTGTTATAATTGCCTTTATCTGGGAACACCTTAATATTTTCTACGCCAATCTCTTGCAAAGGAGAGGTCATATCTAGATTAAACTGCCCTGCACTACCAACCGATACATGTGCATACTCAGGATAGAATACAGACATACCAATAGCCGTCTTTTCAGCCTCATAGAGCCACACTCCATTACCTTTAAGCCTACCCTGAGACAGCATACTCTTAACTCGTTTTAAGCCGAATAAACACTGTTTTAGTACGTATTCCCCATCGTCTATCTTCTTGTATTTCTTATATTTTGCATAAATATTATGTAGCCAATCATGGAATAATAATTTCATTCCCTCTACCTCTCGAAAATAAGGATAAGACTCAAAACTTTTCTCCTTAAACCTATGCCCTCGATCGTCCAAATAAATTACTTTTCCCGTGCGGTAATCGCCATTAGCGTCCTCTTGTAGATATATCGCCCCTTTGGTTGTAATCACGTCCGTTCCCTTGCGATAAGTCCGTTTGATACCGCCCATAACACCCATCTGTCGAAACATCTCTATTACTTTTTCCCTTGTAACATTCTTCTCCCCTGCTATCTTGTTACCAAGAAGATAATCCACCAAACCGCAATCATAATCTTTTGGATTATTGCTATTTAGGTGCAAATCTATCTCTCTTGTTATCCATACCCCATTTTGCTCCCAACTATTTGTGCATTTATAATTCTCCAACCATTTTTTATCCAAGAGAGAAAATTCTGCCGTATTATTCTGATAAAGTGGCGTTTTATCTTGATAATCTGTCGTATTATTTTGATAAAGTGGCGTTTTATTTTGATAAAGTGCCTTCATATTTTGATTAGAAAAAGAATCATACACATAGCCATTAGCCTTAGAAGGATATATTCCTCCATGCTGATTCATTATATACGCCTCACATTTGTCTGAGAAACAAGCACCGAAACGATTCTCATCCACAATCTCCCCTTTGCGATGAAAGCCATAGTCTCTGGCATAGACGTATGGAATAAATCTCTTTTCAACCTTTCCCCGCTGTTTGCAATATGGACATTCCCAATACTTACTATCTGTCTTTGGTCGTAAACAAAATAAAAATTCGTTATCGTTATACATTATCTTAAAAATCGTTTTTGAATATTTGTGATAATTAATTAAAAGTCTCTAAGTTTTCTGCCACCAACAAAAAAATTTTCCCTATATATATATTTTTTTTGTTGGTGACTTATTCTATTCTCTATAAATTAACGTTGTATTAATTATTAGTCTATAATGTTATTTATACCTTTAGATAACTATTTATAAATTTAACGTTATATTTATTATTCTTTATTAATATTAACGTTTATTTATTTCTATCTATTCTTATCTAACGTTTTATTTATTTGTATAGAATATTAAAAACTTATTTACCACCAACAAAAAAAATATATATATAGGGAAAATTTTTTTGTTGGTGGCTTTTTGTCTTAGTCTAAAGTGTAGTTTTCGTAATAATAATCTATATTTTCATCATTTTCTCCCTTAGATAATCCCTCTAAGATATTCTCATCTTCCAAAAGAAAACGAATATGAGTATCATTATTCTTTATAACCGTCACATTTATAGGCTCTGTTAAACTATAACCAGTTAGTTTATTACTATAACTTGATAGTCTAACCCTATCTCCGCTTTTTAGTTTAAGACTATTATACTTATCAAACCACCCCTCATCAGACGGAGCATTTTCTAAATACTCTTTTCTCCCATCGTCTGCTTTCATAGCGGTATCTACTTGTTTAGCCAAATAATCTTTATAGAAATGAGTTGGAAGTGAAAGATTATTATTCTTTCTATACTTACTTAACGCACCTAATAAATTCTCCGCCGTCCAATCTTTACCTGTTTTTGTTTTCATATCGTATTCACCTTTTTCATTCTTATGACTATTAGCCCAAGTAGCAATATAGGTTTGCGAACCTTGACCCATCTTAGAATACATATTAGACAATACTTGCATAGTATGTTCGTATGCGTCTTGCTTTGCTGCTCTATTTTGTGCGTTTTCCTCTTTCATTTCTTTTGATGATTTAATGTCTATTAAATTAAAACTCATTGTTCGGTTATTTTTCAAATCTTTTTTTATTTCCTCAGGTATGTCTGCTAAATCTTCGTCTGTATATTCTTCTGTCTCAGGCATTAACTCTCCTTCCATGCGTCTAACTCGATAGATTCTATCTCTTACCTCAGGTTTTAGACCATTACATTTAAGGAGTTTATAATTTAGAATATTTTCGTCCTTTGGATCTGCCCAAATACCTATCATAGAACAAGATATATTGGCTTGAAAAGATGCTCCAATCAAATCGTCCTGAGACATCGTAGACCACTGAGCAAAGTCGTATTTTTTGCGTGTATGGTTAAGTATGATAACATTCAACTCATGTTTCTCGGCTAAGGCAAAGACAGGCCCATAGACCTCGAGCATCTTAATATTATCATTGTTATCACCTGCTCCAAACCTTGCACTATAAACAGACCCAGAATCAATACATACCCAATTCCAATGATGCTCCCTACACAATTCGTCTAAATGTTGGAATTTGCCTTGCTTATGCGAATCAAAGAAGTAACGATCCGAACCGCAGATAACATCAAGTCGGTTACTCCTTTGCTTTGCCTCCTCTTCGGTTATGATACCATTATCTATCATTCCTTGTTCAAGTCTATCAAGATTGTCTTGTATCATATCGCCTTCCTCTAAGGATAATATGCCTGCACCTTTATATTCTTTGTTGAATACAGGCAAACTATTATCCTTATCATTAAAGAGCGGTTTGTTATTAATATAGTGTAACACCCAATCACACATTGTCCACGTCTTGCCTATACCTCCCTCGGCTACAATATTTATGGTTTTGATATTAGACTTGTTCGCCACGGGGACAAATGGAAATATATCAAATCTAACTTGTTTACGCTTACGCCGTCTTGCAAATGCATAATTAAACGAGGACATCTCCCCTCCTGCATAACCGAACTTCTCACGGCACAACTGCTCCAAAGGCATATTAGAATCTCCCTCTGTCGCCTTAGGTGTCTGAGTAGCAGATAATACCACCCTGTCTAAAATCTCCAATGGGCTATTCTTCTCTACCTTCTGAGCAGTAACCTCCTTAGTTTCGCCTACTTGTTTAACCTCTTGTTTTTGTTTAATTTCATTCTCGTATGCGTTCGCTTTTTGAGAATTAGTGTCTGTGTTGTCTGTCATGACTTCCTCCTTTTTTAAATGGTTGGTTAATAAAATTGTTTTTTCTTGTTTTTGTTCGCCTATATATAGGTGTATTATCAATAGGGTCGTCCACAGAGGACGTAGTAGGTAGTTTTTGTTGTGGAACTGAGAAACTCTCGTTTTCTCTTTTCACCTCTACCGATTGTTCCTTGCTGTCGGTAGAGGTATCTAAAAACTTTTTCATGTTAATCTTTTTTTTGAGTTTATGTAAAAATTAACCATTACTATATATTTTTATATGTTTTTTACTATCTAATACAATAATCTTGTTATGCTTCGTACGAGTACTCCACATAACTTTATTTTCTTTTTTATCTCAGGAATCACATACGGAGATTTTTCAGTATGCCAACCTAAATTGCTTTCTATCGCAAAAAAGATTTTCAATTCCTTGATTGAATCCCTAATATTACCTCGTATATTATCTTCAATCCATCTAATCTTACAAGTAGCATTTTCTACTTTTTCTTTCTTGTCTATTGAGAAAACTTCTCGTTTTCCGTCTCTCTTCCTTCTGTCCCTTATTTCAACCAAGTCTTGTTTTTCTAACTTGTTGGGTTTAAGAACTCTTTTCATTTTAAAATTCATATTGCAAAAATACGCATAAAAACTCATACCACCAAACAAAATTTTCAAAAAGTTTTCAACAATCCTTTGCTATTATTCTTAACAGACTGAATATCAATAATTAGAAAATAGACTTTTTTTCAACAAAATATTTTTACCTCTCTGTATTTTTCTGCTTTTTAGATAGAAATTTACATATTTCCTACTCTCAAAGCCTACTTATTTCGTAGAATTTTCCATATATTAAGGAATTCCTTATTATTATATAAAGGGATTTTTTTGGTTTTCTGCCACAAAAAAAAGAAAATTTAGGCTTAAATTTAGAAAAAAAACTGATGTTAAAAAATAAGTACTAAATATTTGAATTTTATTGCAAAAAGATTGCAAAAAAGTTATAAAAAAGTATTGCTATGTCAGAAAAATGTTGTATCTTTGCATTATGAAAAGGTTAAGAAAAAGACTTAACCCGAGTAGTAAAAAAAATATATTTATTAACAATTAAAAAACATTAAGTATCATGTTTTACACAAAGTCAAAAGTTAGAAAAATGTGGGTTGGTGGCGAACAAAAAAATCTTTGTTATGCAGTTCTACACAGAGGCCCAGATGTAGATCTTGAACAATTGAGTTCAGAAATCAGTGCAGCGACGACACTGAACCCCGCGGACGTCTTAGCATGTTTGCGTAGTTTGCAAGATTTCCTATTTTATCATTTGCAGACAGGATCAGCAATTAAGTGTGGAACACTTGGCTCGTTCATCCCAAAAATTAAAGCACAAGCGGTTGAAAGTCAAGATGCTATCACTGCCGACACAATCCGATTAGTTAGTTGTCGTTTTTATCCGAGTGTAGCACTAAAAAAGAATCTTAAAGGTGTTACATTGGAGGAAAAAGTATTACCAACTACTGTGTAATGTTTTCATCTCTTCTCTGGTCTTAAATGACTACTCTACTTTAATCTAACACTAAGGACTTCTAATCATTTAGAGGTCCTTTTACATTAATATAATATAGAAAGAAATAACAAAAAAGTAATATTCTAAACACTCTTTTTAGGTAGGATATTATGGTAATAATAAACAAGTTACAGAGTTACTAACAATTTACGGTTAAAAACTTTAAGGCATAATATTTGGTGGGAAGGATAAGAATAATTAATTTTGCAAACTGATAAAAACTTGTAAAAACTTGTAATATCATGCGACAACTAAAAATAACAAAGTCTATAACCAACAGGAATGATTCGGCACTATATCAATATTTACAAGATATTAGTAAAGAACCATTGATAACGGCTGATGAGGAAGTATTGTTAGCACAGAGAATCAAACAAGGAGATAAAAAAGCCCTTAGAAAGTTGGTGTGTAGTAATTTAAGATTTGTTGTCAGTGTCGCCAAACAATATCAAAATCAAGGCTTACCACTAAGCGACCTTATCAACGAGGGTAACTTAGGCTTAATTAAGGCGGCACAACGTTTTGACGAAACAAGAGGATTCAAATTTATCTCATTTGCAGTTTGGTGGATACGTCAGGCTATTTTGCAAGCCATTGCCGAGCAATCGAGACAGATACGTATTCCATTGCATCAAGTGGGAATGTTGAACAAGATAAAGAAAGAGATAGCCCTTTTGGAGCAGGAGTTGGAGCGTACACCTTCTATCGAGGAATTAGCACACTCTATGGATATTCCAAAAGAGAAACTAATGGAGACAATGTCGGCAGGTAATAACACCCTATCGGTTGATGCTCCACTTACGCAGGACGAAGATATGACAATGATAGATACCATAGAGCAAGACTCTGTTAAACAGACAGATGACTTAGTTATGCAGGAGTCTTTGACTAATGATATCGCTAGTGTTTTGTCTGGCTTACCACAAATGGAGAGAGATGTTTTGAATCAATTCTTTGGTATAGGACAGAATCGTTCCCTAACATTGGACGAGATAGCCGAGAAAAACAATATAACAAGGGAGAGAGTTAGAAAAATTAAGGAGAGAGCGATAACAAGGTTAAGAAAGAGTGACTCGACCCAGAAACTAACCAAATACTTGTGTCAATAATGGCTGAACAAACTAATACATACGTAGTTAGTGCAAGGAAATATCGTCCGCAGACCTTTAAGAGTGTTGTCGGACAACAGCATATCACCTCTACCCTACAGAATGCTATCAAAAGCAATCAGTTGGCACAGGCTTTCTTGTTCTGCGGTCCTAGGGGTGTGGGTAAGACTACACTTGCAAGAATCTTAGCCAAGACTATCAACTGCACTAACATAACTAACGAGGTTGAGGCTTGTAACGAGTGCGATAGTTGTCGTTCATTCAACGATAGTGGTTCATTGAATATCATAGAGTTAGACGCCGCATCTAATAATTCGGTTGAGGACATTAGAGAACTTGTTAATCAGATTAATGTACCGCCTATGAACGGCAAATACAAGGTATATATCATTGACGAGGTACACATGTTGTCAACGGCTGCTTTCAATGCTTTCTTAAAGACTTTGGAGGAACCACCTAAATATGCTAAATTTATCTTGGCTACAACGGAGAAACAAAAGATATTGCCAACTATTTTATCTCGTTGTCAGATATTTGATTTTCATCGTATAACCATTAAGGATATATCCTCTCACCTTGATCATATAGCCAAACAAGAAGGTATAACAGCCGAGCCAGAGGCTTTGGATTTAATAGCCCAAAAGGCAGACGGCGGACTTAGAGATGCTCTCTCGATGTTTGACCTAATGGTATCATTCACAAGGGGTAACCTAACCTATAAGGCTGTTATAGACTCTTTGAATATCTTGGACTATGATTATTTCTTCCGTTTTGTAGACTATATGCTTAAAGGGGATTTATCTTCTTCATTATTATTGTTTGACGAAGTACTATCACGAGGTTTTCAAGGGGATGTATTTATAGACGGTCTAAGCAATCACGTTCGTAATCTATTGGTTTGTAAGGACGTAAAGACAGTAACGCTGTTGAATGTTGCAGACTCTACACGTCAGCGGTATTTGGACCAACAGAATATAGCACCATTAAGGTTTTTGTTGAATGCTTTGTCTATTGCTAACACTTCGGCAATGGAATACAAAGGGTCTATGAACAAAAGGCTTTGTGTAGAGTTAATGTTAATGAAAATGTGTAACTTAACAGGTAAATTAGTTCCGCCTAACACAGCCCCTACAACACCTAACACAGCACCAACTAACACCTCAACACCAACTAACACCTCAACACTAGCACCAACTAACGTAACACCTACTAATACAACACCTAACAACACAACGGCTCAAAAAAAAACTCTATAAATGAACCCTCTACGGCGACTAACCCCATTATGTTTCAGTCTCCGTACGCTCTAAACAAAGACAACCTGTTAAGGGTACAAAAGGAGAAAGCAAAAGCGAAAGAGACAGTAATATTCTCTCTTGAAGACGTACAAAAGGCAATAAAAGAATATATTAGCAAAATAAGACAACAAATAGACAAAAACAATATAAACAACAATAACGATAGCGAGGAAGATTATAACACTAATAATGAGGAATATATCCATAGCAACGAGGCAGAGAGAAATCAGACATTGATTAACTTGGAGATGGCATTGATGGACGGCGAGATAAAAGGCTATAAGAATGAGCCGTTTTTGGTGCAAATGTTTGTGCCTTCGCAAGATAAAAAGGATATAATAGACAGTGTTCATAAGGAGATAACAAGGTTTGTAATGGGTCAGTGCGGTTATCCGCAGTTTCGTTTGGAGGTAATAAACACTAACCCTAATGACAAAAAGGTAATAGCCACCTCACCGATTGAAAGATTTAAGGTCTTGATGGAGATAAGCCCTGCTATCAACACACTGAAAGAGAAATTCAAATGTGAGATAAAATACTAACCCACTAACCGTTAGAACTATATAGACAATTAACAACAAAAGAAACAAAAAAAATATAAAGAAATGAAAAAAGCGTATGTATTTCCAGGTCAAGGTGCTCAATTCATCGGAATGGGTAAAGACCTTTACGAACACGACCCACAACTAAAGGCAATGTTCGACAAAGCCAATGAAATACTTGGTTTTAGGATTACAGATATAATGTTCGCAGGTACTGAGGAAGAGTTGAAACAAACCAAGGTTACACAGCCTGCCGTTTTCTTACACTCTACTATCTTAGCCAAAGCCTTAGGCAATGACTTCCAACCTGATATGGTTGCAGGACACTCTCTTGGAGAGTTCTCGGCATTGGTTGCAAGTGGGGCTATGTCTTTCGAAGATGGTTTGCGTTTGGTCGCTATCCGTGCTAATGCTATGCAGAAGGCTTGCGAGGAGAATCCTTCTACTATGGCTGCTATCATAGGTTTGGAAGACTCTGTAATAGAGGAAGTTTGTGCTTCTATCACGGACGAAGTAGTAGTACCTGCTAACTACAACAATCCAGGACAGTTGGTTATCTCGGGTACTATGAAAGGTATTGAGAAAGCGTGCAACCTGCTAAAAGAAAAAGGTGCTAAACGTGCTTTACCATTGAAAGTAGGCGGTGCATTCCATTCACCACTTATGGAGAGTGCAAGAGTTGAGTTAGCCAAAGGCATAGAAGAGGCTCAAATCAAAACTCCTATCTGCCCTATCTATCAAGATGTTAACGCACTTCCTATGACAGACCCTACGGAGATAAAACAAAACCTTATCAAACAACTTACCTCCCCTGTACGTTGGAAACAGATAGTTGCTAACATGATAGAGGCAGGTGCTACAACCTTTATAGAATGCGGTCCTGGTACTGCTCTACAAGGAATGATTAAGAAAGTAAAAGCAGATGTAGAGATGATGTCTGCTAAGATATAAAGTTCGTACGTTGATCTTAGAACTTTTACGTAAATTTTAATTAGTAATTTTAAGTTGAGGAGTATAATTGCATTTTTATACTCCTTTTTAATCTAAAAAGAAGACTTATTTAATTGATACTTACAAAGAAACAATTATTCAATTAAACCTTTACTTTAACTAACAACCAATAAAACACTAAAAGAAAATGAAAAAGAACCTTTTATCTAAACCTTTTTACACAGTACTGATAGCCTTAGTCTTGTCTATTAGTCTATGTTATTCTTGCGGTTTTGCTAGCCAACCGAACACCTCGCAGACTACTATACAGAAAGAGACGCTTTCGGATAGCAATGACTCTCTGTCGCAAGAGGAAATAAAATTGTTGCGTCCAACCAAGATAGAAAACGAGATAATACTTACTCGCAAATCCTATATAGTCTCCTATAACCCAGAGACTAAGATACCTAACTGGGTGGCTTGGCACCTAACCAAAGACCACACAGACGGCTATGTAGAACGCAAGAAAACCTTCCACGAAGACGAAGACGTCCCAGAACCTCGTGCCGAGAACTCAGACTATAAGAAAAGCGGTTACTCTCGTGGTCATCTCTGCCCTGCTGGCGACAACAAATGGGACGAAGAGGCTATGGACGAATCATTCCTCCTAACCAATATCTGCCCTCAAAACGCTAACCTCAACACTGGCGTATGGAACCAAATAGAGATATCCACAAGGCGTTGGGCAAAGACCTACGGCGATGTCTACGTTATAACAGGTCCTATACTCTATAACCAACCCCATAAAACCATAGGAGAGAACAAAGTAGTAGTCCCAGAAGCCTTTTTCAAAATAATCGTCTGCCTTAACGACCAACCAAAAGGTATCGGCTTTGTCTGCAAAAACACCAAAGGAGGTAAGAAAAAAGACCTCTACGTCAACACTATCGCCCAGATAGAACGCCTAACTAACCTTACTTTCTTCCCTACCCTTACGAAAGAAATATCAGACCAAATAAAACTTTCTGCCGATATAAACGACTGGGAATAACCCTATAAAAACAAAAAGAAAGATTTCGCTGTTTAACTTTTTAATCAAAAAAAAACAAAGATGCTTAATTTCGAATCAGACTATAACAATGGTGCTCACAAGAAGATATTAGAGAACTTGCTTCTCACAAACGATTGTCAATCCCTTACTTACGGCTTTGACGAGTGGACCGAGAGAGCCAAACAAAAGATAAAGACGGCTTGCAAGAAAGAAGACCTCGATATATTCTTCCTTACGGGCGGTACACAAACCAACGCCACGGTTATAGATGGTATATTAGACAGTTACGAAGGTGTCCTCTCCTCCACAGAAGGTCATATCAACGTCCATGAGGCAGGTGCCATAGAAGCCTTCGGACACAAAGTGATAACACTCCCCACCAAGGACGGCAAAATCCTTATCCCAGAGTTAGAGAAATACCTCAGCCTATTCCTTAGAGACGAGAACAAAGACCATGTCGCACAACCTGGAATGCTGTACCTTACCTTCCCTACCGAAATGGGTACGATATACTACAAAGACGAATTGAAACAACTCTACTCCCTTTGCCGACAATACAGCCTACCCCTCTTTATAGACGGTGCAAGGTTAGGCTACGGCTTAATGAGCAAGGAGTGCGATTTCGACCTCCCATGGCTCTGCAACCATTGTGATTGTTTCTACATAGGCGGTACCAAGATAGGTGCTTTATGCGGTGAGGCTGTGATCTTTACACATAACAACGCCCCTAAGAAGTTCTTCTCTATCATCAAACGTCACGGTGCTTTGCTTGCTAAGTCTCGTCTTCTGGGTATTCAGTTCGACACCCTTTTCACCGACAACCTCTATTTCTCCCTCTCCTCCCATGCTATCCAGATGGCAGAGCAACTAAAAACCATACTCTTAGAGGCTCACTTCCCTTTCTACCTTTCCTCGCCTACTAATCAGCAGTTTGTCATCTTACCCAACGACCTTATCACCCTTTTGGATCGAGAAGTCCTTTTCTCTCACTGGCTCCCATACGACTCCACCCACCACGTCTGCCGTTTTGTCACCTCTTGGTCCACAAGACAACAAGAAATAGAGGAATTAAGAAAGATAATCATAGAAATAAACTCCCGTCCCTTAGAAACTATTCCTTAATCAACTCATCTACTGATTTAACCCTAAAATTAGGCATTGTAGTCTTAAACTCAGGATCAATTAATCTTTAGTTCCTCAATACTTGCATATTGTGCATCATATCGCGTGGTGTTCTCATATCGTTTCTTGGAACATTGCACTTGCAACGAGTCAAGTTCTCTGCTCGCATCAATGTCAACACATAGATATATCTCGGTAGTACTTATATTCTTATAGCGGTCAGCATCTACTTCGTTTGCACCAATTACTTTGCATTCGTTACTTATATGAAATAGGTGTTGGTCGTTGTCATTGCGATGGTGAAACAACACAAAACTAATGGTTGACAAGTGCTGTACTATCTCCATAGAGTCCTTGGTATACTTGATACCGATAGCCAATTTACCATTCTGTAGAAACCGCTGACTCTTTTTGGTATATTGCTCCATCATCACCATCAAAACACCATCCTTCTCGGGATTATAGGCAATACCTTTACCCTCGTTGATTGCTTTCTCAATAATAGTCTCGGGATTATCTCCAAGTCTACATGGTCGCACATAGAAACTTTTCCGTAATTCTTCAAGCAATTGATTATTATCGGTTTCCATTCCCTTATCGTTGTCAAGAGCCAAAGAAAGTATACTCCGGTCTTTAAACGGACTATACATTTTGCCTATTACCTCCTTGAAGTGACTATGAATATATTCCTTAGTATTTACTCCAGGGTGAGCTTTCAACGCATAGAAGTTGAAACTTTCTTGCAACCAATCTTGTATAGTCTTACGAAACTTCCCTCGAATCTTTTCTTTCCAAAACATTCGGTCTTCCTCGACGTTTCGAGCATAAAGTGAAAGCACAAATAAGAAGTTTACATCATAGTGGAACAACAAAAGAGTGTCGCGGTCAAACAATCGGTTCTCAAACTGGTAACTCTTACGCCTCGTCTCTTGTTTGTCACTCTCTTCTATACCATCTTCATCATATTGAAAGTGTTCGTCCATTCGTGCCGAAATAAAAAAGTTTGGTATAATGTTGTAACCCTCAGTCTCATCGTCTCGCAGTTTAACACCCGAAGTATTCATACCCTTTGTCTTTCCGTTCATCTCATTGAAGATATCAAGATTCCATTGTATAACATTCCGAGCGTATGTATATTGCTTATAAATACTTTCCTTTTGCAACTCATTGCCCATCTTATAGTATTTAGAATCTCCGATATAGTAGGTATTTTTATTGTCATTCTCAATAAGGCTCTTTGCTGTATAAAGGTGGTCAACGATTTTGCCGTCATATTGTTTCTTGTTCATTCCGTCAGGCAAAGGATTGTCGCCAATAAGTGCATCAATAATAGTTTCAAACACAATATGAAAACTCTTTACTAAGAGATATTCCTTTTGTTTGGTATTGACAAAAACTTGCCGTGACTCGTCAAAAAAGGCATAGCAGAGTTGCCACAATTGAAGAGCTGTGTCTGAAAAATATTTGTACTTGATTTGTTGCAACCGCACCTTACCATAACCCTCGAGATATTTCTCAAACTGCTTTCCCTTAATAAGAGGGAAGTTGCAGTTAATGTTTTTCTCAAAGCCATACGTGTCCCCAATAAAGTTCAAAATGGAAAAGAACATAACGAGTAACTCTTCGTCTAAATTGATTTGTCGTTTCTTATTTACTGGGTTTATATAAATAGCCGCATCTCCTTGTACGATAGCAGATGTTGTGGCAATGGTGCGTGTCCAGTTTATCTTGTTCATTCCGGCATGGATATTTCGCAACACAAAGAAGAAGAAACTATGGTTATCCTTATTGAACTGAATGAGTGCCAATATGATATCAAGGAAGGTATTGCTTTGTCTACGATTGCCTCGTCCAGCTTGTGTTATCTTCTTTTGATATACAATAGTGGAGTCGTTACGCGGGTCGTTCTTATAGACTACAATGGCACGATAAATCCATACGATAAACTTATAGATAAAGTCTTCCTCTTCCTTTTCCTTGAACGTGTTGTTTGTCTTGAAGTTTATAATGTCACGTGGCTCATACTTACCAAAGACAAGCTCCTTTCCTCCCTCATCTTTGAGCATTACCTTGGGAAGAATAAAGACACAATCACCCAATGAGACATTATAGTAATACCCTACATAGTGAACCGATACCTTACCCTCCACACTCTCCAAGGCATCAATACCTTGAAGTACCTCACGCACATCGACTGCATCATATTGATATTCTTCTATGAGGATTCGCATTTATTTACTTTACTATTTTTTCAATGGTAATTCCCCAGCCTTTTTCGTTCACCTTATTCATCAACTCGTCAGCCTTGCCGTTGTTACCATATCCATTAAGGGCTACATAAAGTTCCTCTCCATTACAATCAATTTTATTGGAACGTTTGTTGCTATTACGTGACTCATACTCTGCTTTTTTTTCTATAAAGTGGGGTACTCCGATAGCCAATTGTTTCCAAGTTTCATAAACTTCTTGTGCAGACATTGCTGGGTTTAAAGTAATGAATTTCTTTATACATTCTATAGCCAACCTATTCTTGCCATATTCTTTACCCCCATTTATTGTGAATTTGTCGTAATTTCTACTACTTGACTCTTTCGTATTTCCATCTTCATCTTCTTCAACATCTTCCGATCTAAGTCCAAGATTATTCAAGAACAATTCTACCTTTTCACTTACTACCTTTGTCTTTTTATCTTCCACCTTATAAAACTTATCAAACGTGAGTTTTCCGTTGTTACCATCCTTGAATGTGTCGCCCTCAAATTCCGTATCTTTAAACACATCATTCCATAGGTAAAAAATCACCTTGCTCACAAACTTATCTGCATCTATTACACCATCACCATTCGCTTTGCAGAAGAAGTAGCCCAATTTCTTGTCTTCTGAATATGTTGCCTTATAGATACGCTTGTTTATTTCTTCAAGAAAGCCCCACCAGCTATAATCTTTACCATTTACACTAATAACCCAATTCTCTCCTACATCACTAATAGGTACATACTGCCAATCCCAACGACGTTTAAAAGCAGAATCAATAGGAAACAAACTTTGGTCACTTGTGTTCATCGTTGCCCAAATATAAAGATTGCAAGGTAGCAGAAGAATATCGCCTTCCTTTACTTGCTCAGCAACATTTTTATCTTTGAACATCTTATTAATTGTATTTGAAATACCTTCCAGACTTACATTTTTTAGAGTCTTTTGTAGATATTTCTTCATGTCGGCATCCGTCTTGATGGGGTATTCAGAGAAACCGCTATCGCCACGATCAAGTAACTGAAACAAGTCGCCAAATATCTGTGCACAGTTGCCTCGGTTAATTTCCTCAATTACCAAATATTCTTCTTCTGCATTGGCAACTTTCTTAACCTTATCAAACTTCTTCCATGCTTTCACGTATGCTTGCAAAAATGCTTGCGGAACAAACTCATAAGCGATTTGCTCTTTATTTCCCATCCGCACAATTTGTCCACGTTCATTGTATATTGGCATGCGTTTCATTGTCGGTTTGTATGTACCGACAAAAGTTGAATAGTCCGTGTCAGGATGGAACGTCGTACGAATTACATCTTTCATTTCTGTCTGTTCTTTTATCGTGTAACTCTTACCTGTACCAGGAGCACCATAGAAAATCTCTTGATATGGCACATATTTACCTTCTCGTTCGTTTTTGATGATGTCATTAGATTTATTAGAGAACAATAGACGCATACACGCATAACCATTATCTTCCTTTGTAAAACGAATGGTACTCCAAGACTCTACAGTATATGAACGAATGTTGAAAGATTTATCAAAACCTTGAATATAACTACTTCTAGATGTATTGTAAAGCAATTCTGTAGAATAAAGTTTTTTTATCTCATCACCAAAATAAGTATCAATTTTAGATAGCATTTCATTACAAAAATCAATGCTAAACGATATAGGATGTCCATGCTTGTCTAATAACGGAAGAGAACTTATTATACCACAAGCACTCTTTATGAAATCTTCCTTGTAAATATAGAAAGTAATTTTTATTTTCCCTTTATCCTCTATAGGCTTTGAATCTAATAAAATATTACTTATCTCTTCTGTTATTTTTATGCTCGTTTCATTGTTATTACCAGGATTGATTGCAAAATCCGTATCTTGTCGAGCTAATTGTTTTTCTGCTATCATATTTTTTATTTATTCTGCATTAGGATCAGGTAAATCCTTTACTAGTTTTTTTAATATTCTAGAAACTTGATTTCTCATCTCCTCGTATTGCTCCCGAGTATCTTCATTGTATGTTGATAATTCTGCCTCCGCTAATCCCCAAAGTAAAGAGTCTATACCTTGTATCAAACTAGGATTATCTAAATTTGTCCCATAAACCTTTAGATAAAAATCATGATTCTTATTTATAGAAACAGCATGATCTCCATTTACTAAAGTTGGCTCCCAAAGAATATTGCCTTCAATAGAATCAACTGGAACAACTCGATGCTGTTTGGAATTTGTCAAAGGTAAGATTTTTATTGTAGTTGTAAATTTGCCATTACTATTTTCAACTCTTACTTCATTCTTTTCCTCATTAACAACTTCTGTTTTCGCATTCTGAAGAGAATATGCATTTTCTTCAATAGTGAGGCCAGCTCCGTTATGTACATTTTTCGCATTCTGAGCCACCGCCTCTTGTTTCAGTTTTCGATACCTTTCCTCTGCCAACCGACGAGCTGCTGGCAGAAACTCTTTTTCAAGATAATCAGCAATATCTTCATTGATGTGAATTCTTGATTTTTTTATATCAACATTAAATGCTTTATCAAGAGTATGATTAAAAGACAAATCAACACGAATAAGTGAAAAATGTGGGTCATTACGATATATATTTGCCCAATCACCATAATGCAATAACCGATTTTCTCTATAGATATAAAATCCTTGCATATCATTGTTAATTTGTGCTTTAGTATATGCCTCAAGACTTGAAAAATTTTCTTTTCGAGGTAAAACAAAAGCTTTAAGTGTAAAAGTTGAATATTCACCTTCCGGAAGTTCAACTTTAATATCTTGTTCTCCGGCGATGGTTCGTTCACTTTCGTTTGAACAGAAAGGATCCCACGGCGTAATTGCCTTATCATTAAGATAAAGTTCTATAGGCTTATCTGTAAATTTACTATCAAGAAATCTTTGATATACCATAGAAAAATGGAACTGAAGACTATCCATAATACGTTTTAATGCTGTTCTTTTAGCACCATTAAATTGATAGTCTTTAAGAAGTCTATCAATTTTCTCCCAAATTACTATTGTTCCTGTCCCATTCCCAGCAACGCTTTCCAAAAGATCCATTTCATCGTCTGAAATAGTTGGCTGTAATAACTTCCATTTGTTAATTCTGATTATCTCATCTAAATCCCACTGTACTTTATTAATCTCACCATCTCCCCCTCTTGACAAAAGAGACAACGACCGACAAAAAGCCGTGGAAGCAGTTTTTAAACCAAGCCCAAATTTACCTAAACTACTAGCGTTTGTGCGTCGTTCTGAACCATAACGCATAGCATTCTTTAGTTCTGCCATTGTCATACCACAGCCATTGTCTACTATGTATAGTTTCATATCATTGTCTGGCATAAAATTCAAATACACCTTCACTATAGTAGCATTTGCTGCAATACTATTATCTACCAAATCAGCCATGGCCATATTAAAATCATAACCAGTATCTCTTAATCCCTCCATTATTCTGGCTGGATTCGGTTCCAATATTATTTCTTCTGAATTATCCATAATTATTTTTTTATACTTGTCCAATTTCTAATTTTCAATATCACAAATCCATTTTCTTCCTTATATGTTTGTGTCGACTCTTGACCAGCTCGGAGAAAACCTATATATCTTTTGCCATCATCACCCTTTGCAAACCAAATCTGATCTCCAGACTTGATATTATGTTCACGAATATATGCGTTTGTACATGTTAAACGGAATTCGTCATGACATTTATTTATAGGTTTTCCATGATATTTGTCGTTATAATATATATATTGTAGATTCCATTCTTTTCCTCCTTCATCTATAAAAGTTATTTCGCGACGTTGATTAAGAATTTCAGTACTCATAGGAGGAAAAATAGATGATTGAGCGACTACCTTAGGAATAGAAATTCCTGATTGATGTCCTCTTGTTTCGCCGGTGTCATTCCTACTTAATACTTTAAAAAGTTGTTCCTTGTATTCCATATTACTTATTTTTTAAAAGGTGATACCGATAAAGCTTTCAAAAGATATTCTTGATCTGTAGTAGTCCCATTGTTTCCAATAATGGCACTATCTGCCAACAATCTCTTATCTTGAATCTTTTCATTAATAATATCTTCAATTGTGTCAACATAGTATAACCTATAAATGAATACCATTTTATCTTGACCTCTCCTATAGATTCTAGCTGATGCTTGATCTTCTACTGCTGGATTCCATTCTAAATTATAATGTATAGCATGGTTGGCACATGTGATATTAAGCCCCGTTCCCGCTGCTTTGGGATTAAGTACAAGAATCGCAGATCCATTTACCTTTGCAAAATTATCCACTTTTTCTTGTCTACTAGATGCCACAACACTTCCATCAATATAATCCGTATATACATTAAACCTTTGTTTTATATCTTCACAAATCAAATCTATCATCCGACGAAATGATGTAAAAATAACAGCTTTTTCCTCTTGGGCAAAAATTTCTTCTAATATCTCACACAAACGACAATATTTGTTACTAACTTGGATAGGGTCAATAGAATTAAGATATTCATTGTATACAGCCGGATGCGTACAAAATGTTCTTAATTTTTGAATTCTTGAAAGCTGTAAATTTTTTAATTCAGCTATAGGATCTTCGGACTCTCGGTTCTTTTCATATAATAATGCTTCGTCTTCTGTCATAATAATCGGCTGGGGTATATCTATCCTTTTTGGTAAATCTTTTGCAACTTCTGAAACTCGTCGACGTAACAAAATAGGAGTAATTATCTTCTCCAAGTTTGCCGCAGAGTTAATATCATCTAAAAAGAGTTTTTTAAATTGATTAATATTTCCTAAAAATCCAGGTAGAACAAAATCAACTATGGACCAAATGTCAGTCATATGATTTTCAAATGGTGTACCGCTAACCGCAATTGAGACAGATGTATTAATTCGTTTAACAGCCCTAGTTCGTCTAGTTGAAGGATTCTTTATATTTTGCGCTTCGTCTATAACGAGTAAATCCCATTTTATCATTGACAAAAGCCCACTATCTATAACTATGCAATTATATGACATTATAGTTACATCATATTGCAACAATACTCTATAGTCACCAGTCCTTTGGGAACCATAATGAATATACGTGGAAAGGGATGGATAAAATTTTTCAATTTCACGTTGCCAATTGACTAACAATGATACTGGACATACTACAAGAAAATGAGCATTTGTTTCTTTCTCCTTTATGGTTCCCATTACAGATATTATTTGTAAAGTTTTACCAAGTCCCATTTCGTCTCCAAGTATACATCCACATCCATGATCAACCATATATGAAAGCCATTGACTTCCACCAACTTGATATGGGTAAAGTTTAGCTTTTAAGCCAGAAGGAGCTCTATATTCTGTTATTTGTGTAAGTTCTTGTATAAAAGGAATAATTCTATCCTCTATATCATAACCGACAAAAGATATTTCACGTTTGAATCTTACATACCCAGAATAAGACAACAATAATGGATCAAGTTGATACTTATCAATTATAGAATTTACAATATTTACAACATCATTCACATAATACAATGTATTATTCTCCATTACATAATCATTGAATTTTCGTTCATAGACACATATCGTTTTTTCTTCATCTCTTTTGATAAAAAATAGTTCTATTAAAAGTTTATCATTATTGCTTTTTACTCTAATTTTGGGGGTGATTGATAATGTTGAGAATCTTATTCCTAAAGATGAAAGAGGTGGATACATATCACCATTATATACAAAATGATCGTCGTTTTTTTGTGAATACAGCTCTATAGCAGAAGGTTTATAAATAGTTCCATCTGTCAAAATTAATAATACTATTCCATTTTTGATTGTTAACATTCTACTTTTTATTTAAATTCATATATTCAATAACTTTGCAAGCTACCTTATATGCAACATCAACAGTAACAGCGTTACCAAATTGTTTGTATGCTTGACAATCTGAAACTACTTGAACCCATTCACTAGGAAACCCTTGCAACTGTCTACATTCATTAGGAGTGAGTTTTCTAATAGGTATACGCCGTTCTTTATCTTTAACGTTGCGATTAAAATTATTATTGTCTGTAACATAGTTATCTTGACTAGCTCTGTGCATTTTATGCATAGTAGCCGTTAATGTTTTTGAGATAGGTAAATCTATTGTCGGTTTTACAATATATCCTTTAGTACCAACTCCAAGAATTGTATTTCCAATTTTCTTAGTCAAAAAATACTTCTCTTCAACATTCTTATCAAGCAAATCTTGTGTTGTTATTTTGAGCTTTTCTTTCTTTGGATACTCAAACTCTGTCGTGTCAAAGTATTTCTCATTAAATGCAACTATAAACACTCTATTTCTTCTCTGTGGAATTCCATAATCCATAGAATTAAGAACTTGAAAATTTACATTATATTTAGCCTTTTCCAATTCTTTTTTTATTCTCGCAAACGTTTTACCTTTATCATGGTTTATTAAATTTTTAACATTCTCTAGTACAACAACTTTTGTATCATGTTTTTTAACAATATCCATAATTTCAAAAAACAACGTTCCCCTATTTTTTTTATCTTTAAATCCTTGCAATTGTCCCAATGTACTAAATGGCTGACAAGGAAAACCTCCAACAAGTATGTCATGGTCTGGAATATCTTGTTTTACTAGACGAATGTCACCCAATACTATCTTATCACTTACATTCGCTTTATATGTTTGAACTGCATATTTATCAAAATCATTAGCCCATACTATTTCAAAACCAGCATACTCAAATCCTAAATCTAATCCACCTATACCGGAAAACAAACTGACCATTTTATATTTTTTTCTTTTTTTCTTTATCCTTTCCATATCATTGATTCCATCTTTGTGCTTTAATTATCTGTCGTTCAATATTCATTATAACATCAACGACTATAGAATTTCCTGCTTGTTTGTATGCTTGAGCTTTTGATACAACAATTTTGTAAGTATCTGGATAACCCATTAAACGATGAACTTCACGTATTGTTAAATGTCTAAGTCTACCATGAGTATGAACATAGTTGTTTACACTAGCACGATACGTATTACCCATGTTTTTAACTAAAGCACGTGCAATTGGTAAATCAGTTTTTGCATCAAGATGCATAAAATTTTTAGTCCCAGGAGATAATACATATTTACAAAGTTTTTCTGATAAATAATATCTCTCTTCCGGTTCCCCTTTTGCTTCCGTTACTTTAGTTAGTTTACCATTCACATTTAGAAGACCTCCTATTGCAAGGTTCTCTTCTAAAAAATCTTGCATAGTATAGCATAGTTGTTCCGTCTTTGGAAATGAGAATCTTTTAAATGCTCCCTTTGACTTAAAGCCAACCACAAATAGTCGTCTACGTCCTTGTGGAATACCATAGTCACGTGCATCAAGAATTTGCCATGTAAAATAATAACCTATTTCGGCAAATACATCTTGCATTGTTTTCCAAGTATTACCATTATCGTGAGTTAAAACTCCATAAACATTTTCATAGATAAATACTTTTGGTTGTATCTCTTTAACCAAACGACAAAAATCAAAAAATAATGTACCTCTAATATCATCAAAACCTCCTCTTGTACCAGCTATTGAAAAACTTTGACAAGGACTTCCCCCAATAAATAAATCTATTTTCCCTTTGTAATCATTGCCATCCAATAATGTTACATCTTGATAAAAATTATCGTCTTCTACTTTATAATTTGCGAGATACGACTGCTGTACATAGTTTTGTTTTCTTGTGTGTATGGAATATAGATAGTCTACGTATTCTCGTTTTTCTTTCGCAGACCGAAAAGACAAGATTTTTTTATATTCCATATCGTGGTCAATTTCTATTTCCCTTTCTCCATTGTCACACGCAAAGTGTATTTTATGAGGTACACCAAGACGTTCCAAACCTTGCTCTGGAGAACCTATCCCACTAAATACTGTTGCAACAGACAATTCTTTCATATTTTAACCTAATCTATAATAGTATTTCAAACCACCGTCATAGTAAAACAATAGTCCTAGTCCTTATCAATTAATAACCTATACCCACTAAATCCATTTTATTACTACTTTAT